>NZ_JAJCGT010000004.1:0-149333 GCF_020553185.1 Blautia sp. MSK18_10
CCAATTGTTAATTCACTTGCTGACTTTGGTAACTACTATAAATCAATTATTGAACAGAATTAAGGACGTTAGTATTTGAAAAGCTTGAACAATTCCAGTTGATATTTCACATATTTTAGGAAATTTAATAACTGTTATATTTGATTATCAAATTCTTCGCAAACCCTTGAAAATACTAAGTTTGTAGCAAGTGAACTTTCCCTTACTCTTTCCCTTGTGTTACATTTTCCCATTGCTTTTCATGAACCTTAATATGGGAAAAATTAAGGGAAAGAAAATTTCATAACACAATATAACATATAACAATAACGACATGGTGAACTGATTGAAATGTTTTCGATATTTAACTCTGTAACTGATTATCAAAAGAAAATGGAGATAAGATACGATGAGAACAATTTATGCAGAATATAATATAAACCACGATAGTATTGATGTTTACACAAGTGCTGGATATATGCTTCGCATTGATTGCTGGGAAGCTGAAAAAAATTTAAAAACCACATATGGATCAGAATGTGCGCTTACTTCATTGGCTGTGGATGAGCCTTTGGAATATGCAAGATTATATCTTGATGGCAATTTACAGATGTGGGTGGATACAGAAGATTCATTAGAACTTTATTAAGCAAGAAGTGAGATAGTGTTGTAGGGAGTTTCCTGTAGTTAAAGATACCACACCCGATATGATGAACCCACGCTTATACACTACCAGCTATGATAAAAGAAAGGACAGCAATTTGACACTGCTGTCCTTTCTTTTATAAAATTGCAGTACACAGAAAAAAGCTGTAAAATGAAAAATATATTTGTCCTTGTAACAATTCTCGGACATTTGCCTGTTATACTATCTGCAAAAAGAAAAGGAAGTGATAATATGAAGCATATTTTAATTGTCGAAGATGATAATCTTTTGAATAAAACGCTTACTTATAATTTGGAATTGGACGGTTACACAATAATTTCTGTTCTGAATGCAAGGACAGCCGCTGAATCATTAAAAACAAACATTTTTGATTTGGTATTGCTGGATATAAATTTACCAGACGGAAATGGTTATGACCTATGCCGTCTTATCAAGCCAGAGCATCCTGATACAGTAGTTATATTTCTAACTGCCAACGATCAGGAAAGCAATCAGATACGGGGATATGAAGCTGGTGCAGTGGATTATATCACGAAACCTTTTTCGATTAGTGCTTTGCAGCGAAAAATCAAAGCCATGTTCGCTATGTTGGAGCATCACAAACCAGCTAAGGATATTTACGAGGATGGTAGCTTGTTTCTGGATTTTTCGGAACAATTTGCAAGTTTGAACGGGAAACCATTAGCACTTTCTGCGATGGAATATAAAATGTTGAACCTATTTCTTAAAAATCCGAAGCAGGTACTTACTCGCCAACAATTTTTAGAAAAACTGTGGGATGTTGATGAAAAATATGTAGATGAACATACCCTTACTACTTCTATCAGCCGTATTCGCAGTAAGATTGAAGCGGATGGCGACACATATATCAAAACGGTTTATGGTATGGGGTATCAATGGACAGGAGGCGAAAAGAAATGAATCTGAATAACCTTTCTGCTAAGAAAATTTGTAGACTGGTTAGTGCTGGCATGGTTTTCTCTATGCTGGTAATTACCGGTATTTTCGGCGGTATAATGCAGGATATACGAATTTTTATAGTGGGTGGAACATTGACACTCTGTGCGTTTTTCTGGATTTGGCTATTGGTGCTGATTTTTGGAAAACGCCTTTCTCATTTTACTTCTAATTTGTGCCGGACGCTGGACAACATGATTGATGGAAACGAGGAATTACAAAAGTCAAATGATAGTGAAACTCTTTTTGCCCGTATCAACCACCGCTTAATTCGGTTGTATGAGATTATGCAGAAAAACCGGCACAAGGTAGACATGGAACGACAGGAGCTTCAAATGCTGATTTCTGATATTTCACATCAAGTTAAAACGCCTGTCAGCAATTTGCAAATGGTAACGGACACACTTTTAACAAAGCCTGTTTCAGAAGAAGAACGGATGGACTTTTTACAAGGCATACGTAGTCAGACTGATAAACTGGATTTTCTGTTCCAAGCACTGGTTAAAACGTCCCGGTTGGAAACCGGAGCAATACGATTAGAAAAGAAAGACAGCAGCTTATTCCATACGCTTGCACAAGCCATGAGCAGTATTGTATATGCCGCAGAGAAAAAAGAAATTGCTGTATCCGTGGATTGCCCGGAAAATTTGATAATCTCCCATGACAGCAAGTGGACAAGCGAAGCCCTTTTCAATCTGCTGGACAATGCAGTAAAATACACTCCGTCAGGTGGAAAGATTTCTGTATCAGTGGTTCAGTGGGAAATGTACGTAGAGGTCAAAGTGACCGACACCGGCAAGGGCATTTCAGAAAGCAATCAGGCTGCCATCTTCCGGCGCTTCTATCGTGAGGAAGAAGTACACGATCAACAGGGTGTGGGAATAGGTTTGTATTTGGCTCGTGAGATTGTAACAAGGCAAGGGGGCTATATCAAGGTTGTTTCAGAGCTGAGGCAAGGCTCAGAATTTTCTATTATGCTTCCTGTAAGGTAAGATATAACCACTTTTTTTGAAATGTCCGAGCGTTGTAACATTTCACTCTGATTTTCGATAAAAATTTTTTCTATCTCGGACATTTGTGTAACATTTGTGGTTTACAATGGCTTTATCAACAGATAGAAAGCCTTGAAAGGAGCATTTGAATATGAGCATTTTACAAACAATCGACTTAAAGAAGTATTACGGCACAGAACCAAATATTACTCGTGCCCTTAATGGTGTAAATTTTACTGTGGAACAGGGAGAATTTGTTGCCGTAGTTGGAACTTCCGGCAGCGGTAAGTCTACATTGCTTCACATGATGGGAGGACTTGATACCCCCACTTCCGGCAGCGTGATTGTACGGGGAGAAGAACTCGCAAAAAAGAATGATGATGAATTGACAATTTTCCGCCGTCGTAACATCGGATTTATCTTCCAAAATTATAATCTGGTTCCGATTTTGAATGTATATGAAAATATCGTCCTGCCTGTGGAACTGGATGGCGATACAGTAGACCAGAAATTTATGGACGAAGTTGTGTATATGTTGGCTTTAGAAGATAAACTGGAAAATATGCCGAACAATCTTTCAGGCGGTCAACAGCAACGTGTAGCGATTGCACGAGCTTTAATTACGAAGCCTGCGATTATCCTTGCTGATGAACCGACCGGAAATCTTGATAGCAAGACCAGTGCAGATGTGTTAGGGCTTTTGAAGCATACCAGCGGAGAATTTAATCAGACCATTGTAATGATTACTCACAACAACGAGATCGCTCAACTCGCAGACCGCATTGTACGGATTGAAGATGGTAAAATTGTTGGCTAAAGGAGGTGGGAATTATGAATTATCCTTTTGAAAATGATACCAGTGCAGTAATTAAAAAATTAGCACGAAAAAGTGTGCGTTTTGATAAGAAGAAAAACTTATTTTGCCTTTCGGCAATTATTGTAGCCGTTGCTATGATAATGATGTCGTTGCTCACAGTGCAAAATATCATTTATCAAAATCAGAAAGAAATCGAAGGATTACATCAAGGGATTTTCTTTGACATTACGCAGGACAGTAAAGAAAAGTTGTTAGCAAACGAAGAAGTAAAAAGTGTAGGACTTTCCTGTAATATCAAAACAGTGAAAGAAAATTCTAAAGAACTGTCTCTGATTTATTATGATGATGACATGCTTAGTTTGATTCCTGCCTTTGACGGAAAATATCCAGAGAAAGCAAGTGAAATTGCTGTTACAGATGCCTTTTTTGCCAGTGAAAATAAGTCTCCGGAAATCAACGCCATAGTTCAGTTGAATCTGGATGGTACTTTGAAGAATTATACTATTGTTGGTATTTATCATGATAAAACTTCTAACGCTTATCCTGTTTTTGTTTCACTTGAAAAATGCCGGGAATTACGTGGAAATAACCTGCTTAATGGATATGTTTGGCTTGAAAATGCAGATACCCTTACAAAAGACGAAGCAACAGAAATATTATCTCAAATTTCAGAGGAGACTGGACTGAATAATTGGACAGTCAGCAGTTACTATGATTATGTAAATACAACTTTGTCCTTCAGTAATTATGCGGTATATGGTGTAGTTGCTGCCATTTTGTTTTTAGCTGCCGCACTTGTAATTTACAGCATTTTCTATATTTCGGTTGGACAAAAAGTTGCTGAGTTCGGACAGCTTCGGACAATAGGGGCAAGTAAAAAGCAAATTTATAAAATAGTTCTTAAACAGGGTTATATGCTTGCAGTTCCGGGGATTTTAATTGGTAGTATCATGGGAACGATCATCAGCTATTGTCTGCAATCAAAAGGCTGGTCAGTATTTGCATTTATTGTTTCTCTATGTGGCGCATGCCTTTTTGGAATACTGCTTGTTTATATTAGTGTTCGTAAACCAGCAAAAATTGCAGCGAATACTTCTCCAATTTCCGCCCTGAAAAATCCAGTGGGAATTGTAAATTACCGCACTCACAAAAGACATCGTATTACGCCTGTATATTTAGCGAAAATCAGCTTTTCCAGAAACAGAAAAAAATCTCTATTGACCATTTTATCATTGGGACTGTGCGGAGTTATATTTTTCCTTGCAGCAAGTTATCAGAGTTCTTTTAATGCCGAGAGTATGGCTCGTTATTGGGATATGAAGTACGGAGATTTCAAAATCAGCATTGATTTAGAAAACGAAAGTGAAAATTTGGATGCTCTCTTGCAGAAAGAATATTTTTCTGATTATGTAAAGCGTGTTGGAGATATAGAGGGAGTTAGCAATATATTTACTTATGCTACCGTACCAGTTGATTTCTCAACAGACAATGATATTTCAGATAGCACCTTGATGCTCGGCTATAATGAAAAGGATTTGGCGTCGCTAAATGCAGCGGTTTTGTCTGGAAATATTACTGATGATACAGAATTAGTTGTAAGTGATCCCGAACGTATTTATGATGTTTACCATTGGAAACCTCAAATTGGGGATACTGTGACCTTTAATTTCAAAAATCATAGTGGTAAAACAATAACAAAAGCATTCAAAATTGGTGCAATCACTTCCAGCAATGATGGAATGGGTGGCTATATTTTCAGAATGCCGGAAAATATGCTCAAAGAACTTGCAGGTTATGACTGTACATACGCAATCGAAATACAAGCAGAAGCTGAATATCAGGAGATAATCGAGCAAGAACTCAAATTACTCGTTTCTGACAATAGGGATGTTCGCTTACAAACCCTTCAAGATTTTATTGTAGAACACCAATCAGACAATCGTGCAGGTTTTACATTAGCTTATGCGATTGCAGCCATCTTGTGGATATTTGCGGTCATCAATCAAATCAATCTTACTGTGACAAATCTTTTATCACAGAAACAGGAAATGGGCACACTAAAATCTATTGGTATGACAAATAAGCAGTTGAAGCAAGCATTTATGATGGAAGGTCTTTTTACTACTTTGATTGCATTGCTTATAACTGCTGTTGTTGGAATCCCCGGCGGATATGCAATCGGTATATTTTTGAAAAATGCAGGCATGTCTACGGGATTTGTATTTCCGGTTGTTGCTTTTACTCTTTTTGCTGTTGCTATGTTTATGCTTGAAAGTTTGATGACAATATTGCTTATTCATTCATGGAAGAAGCAATCTGTTATTGCAATAATGCGAAATTGATGATAGAAAGCTTTTCATATCTCGGTCAGCTCCACAATTACATTACTCTGCTGATACAGCCAGTCCGTAAATTCTTTCGGGCTGGCTGTTCCTGTTTTTACAGCCTTTTTTCTCTGTAATACTTCTTTTCATACAGTAAATTTTCACTAGGCTGGTATGGAGTAATTTTACTGTCTATACAGTAAGTTGAAAATACTAATATGGTCTTTTTTCTAACCAAACTTTAAGATAACATCTAATTCCAACATATGCGCCCTGCGAAAGTACGAAAAGCAATAGAAGATTTACTGACAGTACTTTTTTGATTGATTCTCCAAAATAAATGACAATAGCAACACTTGTCAGTATCATTAGTAGAGTAATAACATCCCAACAGTTTTTCTTATATAATTCTATAACCTTTATTTCTATCAGTATCGCCAGCATCCCTGTTCCTGCCATACATATTCCTACAATCAATATTAGCAATAACCAATATACCATTCCGGCTATAAAAGCATTTGGAATTTTTGTACTAATCTGTGCCGCAGAATGCCCGGCATCAATCGTCCATCCGACAAAGGTTTGTATGAATGATGCTAAATCATTGAAGAATGATTTACAATCGACAAGGAACATATCTGACTGTACTGCTTGAAAAAGAGTGGTTGTCAACGAATACCATGCAAGAAGGAACAAGGTTGTTTGGAACATTACCGTTTTTGCTTTATACTGTCCTGCAAGTCGCTCTTTTTGTGTTTCGTATTTTGCTTTTGCATTCTGATAGGCTGTCCGGTTACAGGCTTCACATTTTTCATAGAGTACCGGCTTTTCTACCGGTATTTCTACGATTTTCTGATGTGTCCGGGCATAATCCCGTTCCTGTGTTAAATAGCATATTTTATCTTGACATTCCTCTATCATGACGTTTGCGCTTCGCAACTTCTCTTTCTCGATCCGCAATGCTCTGTCTGCCAGCTTCAAGTCGTTCTTTAATGCTTGAATATTCCCGGCTCTGTTCTCTTTGTTTAATTTCTCGTTCAAGGTCAGAGATTCGCTGAGCTGCGTCTTCAGTTCCACGATAAGCTGTTCTTTCTGTTCTAGTTCTTCTTGTATCTCCTCGGTCAAGAGCAGAAGTTCTTCCAACTGTTCGGCGTTCTTTGATTCTCTGGATTCGTTCATCTATATCACGTCCTTTCTCTATCTGCTGTTCCAGTTCAGCAATTCGGTGTTCTGTTTCAGTAATAAACTGTTTTCGCTGTTCAGCTTCTGTGCCAATTTCTGCCATTGCTGATTTTCGTTTTCCAAAAGCTCTATCTTCGTTTTCTGTTCTTCCATCTTGGAAAGCAGTTCCTCGGTATTTGGCAAAATGTTGAGCAGCTCGGATAACTCGTTGTTTAATTTTTGTAATTTCTGATTCTGTTTTTGCATAAGAGAGAGTTGAGTGTCCCGGTTCTGCATTTCCAGAATCATTTCTGCCATTAGGTTCTGCTGTTCTTCGATTTGACCAATCATGGATTCCATTAAGGGTATAATTTCCCGGCTTTCTTCTAATGTCATTTAATCGCTCCTTCCATAATGATAATGCACCCGATACTTTCCCAAAGGTGTTTAGTATCTTTTGCAATAACGTGTTTTGTTGTTTTATGATTTGATTTTCCGCTACTTTCCACGAGACTTTTATTTCCTGCCCGGCAAAAAACTTTTGTTCAATCTTTCTTGCGTCAGCTCCTTCATGGATGGTAGGAATCTGGAGTTTTCCCTGCTTTTCATAAGAACGATGATCAACTTGATTATGCAAAGGCAGATGTTCATTACATACCTTTGCCCATTCACTCCGCCACAGTTCACAATTTTTTGGATTGTTCCATCCAGTAGCATCGGTCAGCACCCGTTTCCATTGCAGGCGGTTTCTTGCTCCAATCTTCTGAATTCCGTTTTCGTCTAATACAGGGATACGGATTCCATGACGGTCAGGGTTTTTCTTATCCTGCCACCAGTTCGGATGGGATTCATCAATCACGATATTTCCGTTTTTATCTCTGACAAAATCCCAATCCTTGACTTCTTTCTTTCCCCAAGAATGATCCGGGTTAAAAGGACGCATAGTTAGAAGCAGATGGACATGGGGGTTGCCATCCCCTTTGTCGTGGATACTCCAATCAGCGCACATTCCTCTATCTACAAAAGTTTTTTGGATATAGTCGGTTGTATATTGAATTTGTTCCTGTCTGCTCCATTCTTTGGGGAGGGCAAATTCAAATGACCTGCCAAGTTGGGCATCTGCATTTTTTTCAATCTTCAATACCTCATTCCATAACCTCTGTTTCTGAAATGTGATTTTGAATTTTTTTAAAGCAGCTTCTTTATCTTCTGACCTTTTGTATCGGACAGATTTTTGAAAGCGTTTTATATTTTCTTCTGGTACTATCTGCCATTCAGGAGGTGCGTTTTCGCACATCATCAGCCGGGTGTAGACCACTTCTTTTTTAGAAGTGTAATAACTGATTCTCCCTGTTTCCTCGTTTTTCATCACATCCCCATTGAGATATGCGGAAGCGGAGATAACAGATTTCCCTTTACTTCGTCCGACTATTTTGATTGTGTAATGAAAAATCGCCATGTCTGGATTCCTCCTTTCTGACGTATCCGGCATAGATTTCCGGCAACATTGCTTTCAGTTTTAGAAAAAGCAGCATTGCCGGAACTCCCTCTGCGTAAGAGTGCCCTGCGCATAGCAGCCTGCATGGAATGCGCCTCTCTGGCGAAGAGTGCCTCCTGCGGCATGAGCAGGTCTGGCTGAAAGCCCCGCCGACGGAACGAGCCCGGCAAGCGTGAGCGCAGACCGGTTGACACTTGTGGCAAACTTATTGGGACGACCTCTGGTTGTCCATAAGTGCGCCCTTCATGAAAAAGCAATGAAGGGAATGAAAAACTCATCCCCTCTGCCATTACACTTCCTCCATATCGGTATTGGTTTCTTTCTGCATTGCTTTTGAGAAAAATCTCCCATTGGCTTCCTGCCTTTTCAGAAAAACAATCAGCTTTGGGATGTCTTCTTCCTCAATAGGAGCACCAAGAACGGATTCCACCGCACCGCCAATCTGACAGAGCCTATGGGTTCGTTTTTTACTTTCCTCGGTTTTCTTTCGTTTCAGAAGTTCTTTCTTCTGTGCTGCATATCGTTTTGCTTTTTCAAGGCTTTCCTGTTCCTTTTTTTCCATTTCAAGCATTCGTTCTTCATAACTTTTTGTTGATTTTGCCATTATTACATTCTCCTTTCTTTTGCAAACATAAGTTCTCGGTTGCGTATCAGAAGAAGCACATGGTATAATCTTCTTGCGTGTAGGTATATCATGGCTTTGGTCTGATAGAACCTTTGGCGGTTTCTTTGGAAGCCGCCTTTTTAATTTGCCACAGTTCTTGTTACAGCTTTTACATTTCCTCTATCCCTCAAATCACGACCTTCATTAGCTTCCATAAACATTTCCAGAATATCGGTTTTAATCAGGACTTTGCGACCAACCTTTAATACTGGAAGTTTCTTCCATTCTACAAGCTGTCTTAAGGTGTTTCTGCCGATTCCCGTATAGTCAGCAGCTTCTTCGATGGATAATGCAATTTTTCTTTGCGTCATATAATCACCTCCTTACAAATTGCATTATGCAATTCTTGTGATGTAAGTATATCCTTTTCACATCTTTTTGTCAAGCGTTACGAAATGTCAAAAATAAACTTTATATTGCATATTGCAATTTCAGAAAAACAATGCTATAATTCATACATACCGAAAAAGGAGGCAGTCAGCATGAAAGATAAAGAATTACGCAAGCTGATAGGGAGCAGAGTAAAACAGCGCCGTCTGGAATTGAATCTGACACAGCCTTATGTCGCAGAAAAGATGGGTGTTACCGCTTCTACAATCCTGCGTTATGAGAATGGTTCGATTGACAATACGAAAAAAATGGTGTTGGAAGGTCTTTCGGAAGCACTCCATGTATCTGTGGAATGGCTCAAAGGGGAAACAGATGAATATGAAACCGATATTACGGATAAGAGAGAATTACAGATTCGTGATGCGATGGGAGATATTCTGGAACAGTTACCACTTGCCCTTACCAAAGAAGAAGATGCTTTTTCAAAAGATTTATTACTGCTGATGTTAAAACAATATGGTCTGTTTTTGGATTCCTTTCAGTTCGCCTGCAAAAACTTTAAGGGGAATGATGGTCAGACGGATATTGCCAAAACAATAGGGTTTGAATCGAATGATGAATATAATGAGATTATGTTCTTAAGGGAAATCACTCACACCATCAATGCTTTTAATGAGATGGCAGACATCGTAAGGCTCTATTCCAAGAAACCCAAAACAGCAGAGCAAAGGCTTGCAAATCTTTTATCAGAAGTCTTATACGAAGATTCCGAATCGGTATAGTAAGACAGCCGGAGTTATGATATACTTACACGCACGAAGCATTTCATCAGTTCCGATTGTCTAATATCGAAAGGAGACATACGATTATGGCAAAAGGATCTGTAAGAAAAAAAGGAAAGAAATGGTACTACCGCTTCTATGTAGAGGACGCAAGCGGCAATCTTGTTCAGAAAGAATGCGTTGGAACAGAAAGCAAAAGTGAAACTGAAAAACTGCTCCGTCAGGCAATGGATGATTATGAGAAAAAGAAATTTGTTGCCAAAGCGGAAAATCTCACAGTCGGACAACTTTTGGATGTGTGGGCAGAGGAGGAATTAAAAACAGGTACGCTCAGCAATGGTACTGTGGAGAATTACCTCGGAACAATCCGAAATATTAAGAAACATCCGCTGGCAGAACGGAAATTAAAAAATGTAACCTCTGAGCATTTGCAATCCTTTTTTGATTTGCTTTCCTTCGGGGGAGTTCATCCCGACGGAAAAGAGAGAAAGGGTTACAGCAAAGATTACATCCATTCTTTTTCCGCAGTCATGCAGCAGTCCTTCCGCTTTGCAGTATTTCCAAAACAGTATATTACGTTTAATCCCATGCAGTATATTAAACTGCGGTATCAGACGGATGAAGTTGATTTGTTTTCAGACGAGGACATGGACGGAAATATCCAACCAATTTCACGAGAAGATTATGAAAGATTGCTTGCTTATCTGAAAAAAAAGAACCCAGCCGCAATACTTCCAATCCAGATAGCCTATTATGCCGGGCTTCGTATTGGAGAAGCCTGCGGTTTGGCGTGGCAGGACGTAAATCTGGAAGAACAATGCCTTACCATAAGACGTAGCATCCGATACGATGGCTCAAAGCGCAAATATATCATCGGACCAACCAAGCGGAAAAAAGTGAGGATTGTTGATTTTGGAGATACGCTGGTAGAGATTTTCCGTAATGCCCGGAAAGAGCAGTTAAAAAATCGAATGCAGTACGGAGAACTTTATCACACGAACTACTACAAAGCGGTCAAAGAGAAAAACAGAGTGTACTACGAATATTATTGCTTAGACAGAACAGAGGAAGTCCCGGCAGATTATAAAGAAATTTCTTTCGTCTGTTTAAGACCGGATGGTTGTCTGGAACTTCCAACTACTTTGGGGACTGTTTGCAGAAAGGTGGCAAAAACATTAGAGGGATTTGAAGGCTTTCATTTCCACCAGTTACGTCACACCTATACAAGCAACCTTTTAGCAAATGGAGCTGCCCCAAAAGATGTGCAGGAACTGTTAGGACACTCAGATGTAAGTACCACAATGAATGTCTATGCTCACTCCACAAGAGATGCTAAACGAAAATCAGTTAGGCTTCTTGATAAAGTGGTAGGCAATGATTAAAAAAATTCCCTTATTTCCCTTGTGATTATCTCATAAGGGTAAAAATAAGGGAAACTACATATCATTTCACTAATGGACAGGCGGGAAAGCCTATAAAATGGGGAAAGTTAGAGAGATAATTATATAAATTCCAGTTTGGAGAATTGAAAAAAAACGGAATTTACCTATTAAGACATATAAACTGTTGACAATAAAGCTCCTATATAGTATGTTTTTAATAAACTACTATATAGGAGCTTTTGTATGGAAATGAATGGAGGATTTCTTGTTACCAAAATAAAACAGCTTGGAGACCGGATTTTCGAGAAGATTCTCAGTGAAAAGAATATTGATGCGTTTAATGGAGCCCAGGGGCGTATTCTTTATGTGCTGTGGCAGAAGGATGGTATTTCAATCAAGTCACTCTCGACTAAATGCGGATTAGCGATAACATCTCTTACTACGATGCTGGAAAGAATGGAAAATCAAGGGCTGATAAGCCGTGTTCAGTCTGAAACGGACAAAAGGAAAACGCTCCTGTTTCTGACTGAGAAAGCACATGCCTTAAAGGGCGAGTACGATTCTGTATCTGATGAGATGGGCAGTATTTACTACAAAGGTTTTTCAGAGGAAGAAATTATCCGGTTTGAGGAATGCCTCGACCGCATCAGAAAGAATCTTGAGGAGTGGCAGAAGTCATGAGTATTTGTATCAAAGATCAGATTCAGAACATGAATATCGTCATTGGCTGCACAGTGGGGTGTACATATTGCTATGCCCGCAACAACGTGAAACGCTGGCATATGATTGATGATTTCGCTGACCCTGAATTCTTTCCGGGTAAGCTCAAGATGATGGAAAAGAAACGTCCGCAGAACTTTCTTCTTACCGGCATGAGCGATCTCTCTGGATGGAAGCCGGAATGGAGAGACGAGGTATTTGCAAAGATCCGTGAAAATCCACAGCATCAGTTCCTGTTCCTTACCAAGCGACCTGATTTGCTGGATTTTGATACCGATCTGGAAAACGCATGGTTTGGCGTTACGGTGACGAGGAAAGCAGAACGGTGGCGTATCGACGCCCTTCGGAAAAATGTCAGAGCAAAACATTACCATGTTACCTTTGAGCCGTTATTCGATGATCCCGGCACAGTTGACCTTTCCGGAATCAATTGGATCGTTGTCGGCACCATGACCGGAGCTCAGAGCAGGAAGATTCATACGGAGCCGGAATGGGCACGGTCTCTGACGGACCAGGCACATAAGCTCGGCATTCCGGTGTTTATGAAGGAAGATCTTGTCCCTATCATAGGGGATGAAAATATGATTCAGGAAATGCCGGAAGAATTTAATAAAGTGTTAGAGGTACAGAAATCATGGAAGAAGTAATAAATGGAATCCTCATTCGTGAGGTGGAAACAAAGAACATCATGACTAAGTCCAGTCTACCGGTAGGCGGTTACTCGGTCAATCCCTATGTGGGCTGTACACATGCCTGCAAGTATTGCTATGCTTCTTTTATGAAGCGCTTTACCGGGCACAAGGAGGAATGGGGCACTTTCCTTGATGTGAAGCATTGGCCGGAAATTAAAAATCCGAAGAAATATGTCGGACAGCGGGTGGTCATCGGTTCTGTGACAGATGGCTACAATCCACAGGAGGAGCAATTCGGGAATACCAGAAAACTTCTGGAGCAGCTGATCGGCAGTGACGCAGATATTCTGATCTGCACAAAGTCGGATCTTGTGGTACGGGATATTGATCTGTTGAAGAAGCTTGGACGTGTAACCGTTTCATGGTCGATCAACACACTAGATGAAAATTTCAAGAACGATATGGATTCTGCTTCGAGCATTGAGCACCGTATCGCTGCTATGAAGCAGGTATATGAGGCAGGTATCCGTACAGTCTGTTTCGTATCCCCGGTATTCCCCGGTATCACGAATTTTGAAGCAATCTTTGAGCGGGTAAAGGATCAGTGCGATCTGTTCTGGCTCGAAAATCTCAATCTTCGAGGCGGTTTCAAAAAGACAATTATGGATTATATCGCCGGAAAATATCCTGATCTTGTACCACTTTACGACGAGATCTATAACAAGCATAACCGCAGCTACTTTGAAGCACTTGAAGTAAAAGCTGAGAAAATGGCTAAGAAGTATGATTGTGCCTTTGTGGATAATGAAATGCCTTATGGCAGAGTCCCGCAGGGGCATCCGGTGATCGTAGATTATTTCTATCATGAGGAAATCCGTGGGACAGAGAATACCGGAAAAAGAAATCGCTAACTTCCAGTTTGCCGAACTGGCGAAATACAGAAAACAGCATAAGAATAATCAACAGGCAGGTAGTCTTATAACGAGACTGTCTGCCTTCTTTTATGCCTGCAAGTGCCATTTCTCAAGGGGTGTTCAAATGAACTCTTTGAACAGAGTCATACATGGGATGAACTGATACAGCATTTTGTGGATTCCTATGTTATGGAAACAGATAAGAAGGCGGTATCCGCTTTTTATGACCGTGATTATATTGCAGAAAGGCTGAAGGGGCTGGAAACTGAATTGTCTTTAGAGTGTCGAATCACTCTGAATGGAGAAGAACGATGGGTTCGCAATGTGATCATACGTGGAGAGATAGAGGATTCAGAATATGCCATGATTTTCTTGCGTGATATCACAGAGGCAAAGGTAGAGAGCGCACGGCATCTGCAGATGGCAGCAGATAATGCTTCCATGGAGCAGCTGATTCAGAGTATCGTACGTCTGGTTGACCGCTTTGTTGTCTGTGATCTGGAAAATGACAGATATGAGTCCTACAACCTGAATGGACAGATGATATATAAACCTCTGGGCTTTTATCATGATTTTCAGATGCAGGTTCTTGAAAGGTATAAGACACTGGAACCACTGGAAGCTATAGATATCCTGATAGCCCCGGATAATATTCGGAAAAAACTGAAAAGTGAAAATGATATTTATAAGTTTGAATATTGCAGCCTGGATGAAAAGACTTATAAAATCGCTTCTTATATTCCCTTGGAATGGAAGAATGGAAAGCTGGAAAAGGTATTGCTGGCATCCATGGATGTGACACAGGAGAAGAAAGCAGAGATTGAATCCCGTCAGGCATTGAAAGAGGCTTACCGGTCCGCAGAAAATGCAAATCGTGCGAAAACAGAATTCCTTTCCAATATGTCCCATGTTTTGTTATGTTTAGATTGGTTGTATCTTATAGATGCGGCAGAGGTCGATAAGAAAGGGTGCATAAACTTATGTATATGAACTACTACGGCTATTGAATAGCCGATTTTGTTAAACTCTTTGATATCCGGCAGTTCCATTGCTGTGAGTACCGTTTTATCCCCATGGAGGCTTTCTATGTAAGTATCTACAGCATTGTGGATAGGATGGGGGAATAATCCATATCAGGATGCAGGGATGCTGGCAGTAGATGCAGTTGGATGAGATGTTGTTTCAGCGGATATATAGCGGGTACTGATGGGTACTATGGAGCATCACATGATATTCCTGCTGCGGATAGACCGGTTGGTATCATAAGGTGGGGAGAGCTGGAGTGTTGGTGATCTATTCCGCGGAAGTGGTAGAACGTACAGGATACTAGAAAAATATTCTGGATATTTGCTCTTCTGTTGACATTCCGCTTACAAAAGGATTACACTTTGATAAATGAAAAAAAGGAGAGTTATGAAATGAAATTACAAAAGGGAAGACCCGAAAATACAGATAACCGTCTGAACAAAGAAATCCGCGTCTATGATTTCTTAGACAAGCTAGGTATTCAATATCAGCGTATTGACCATGAGGCTGCTATGACTATGGAAGCCTGCGAAGAAATTGACCACGCCCTTGGCGACAACACCACGATCTGCAAAAATCTGTTCCTGTGCAATCGTCAGGAGACGGATTTTTATCTTCTTCTGATGCCTGGCGATAAACCGTTTAAGACAAAAGATCTCTCTGCGCAGATCCATTCCGCCAGATTATCTTTTGCCAAACCGGAATATATGGAGAAATATCTTGATATCACCCCTGGATCCGTCAGTGTATTGGGACTGATGAATGATTCTGAGAAGAAAGTACAGCTTCTTATTGATGAAGATGTCATGAAGGAGCCATACTTCGGCTGTCATCCCTGTATTAATACCTCGAGTCTCAAATTCACAACTGAAGATCTGATGCAGAAAATTATTCCAGCACTGGAGCATGAGCCTGTCACAGTGACTCTGCCGGTTCCGGAATAAGGAAAATACATAACCAAAGACACAAGAAAGCCCTCAGCTATAGATTTTGTCTATATCTGAGGGCTTTCTGAATATGGACTATTTTAAAATGCCATAATCCTGCATGAATTCCTGCTATCCTTGATACTCCAATCGCATTAGACTCACGCACTGCGTCCAGACGATTACATATGATCACTCTGGGACAGCGAACACCAAGTTCCGGTTCCGGAAATGTCGGAGAATCTTATCATAAGACCGGCCGAGAATAAAGGCTATAATACAATTATTTCGGGGGTTATATGTCTCGGGATAGTGGTGCGTAAACAGTAACAAATACCTGGGAATGTTGTTCTGTAGTTGACAATGACTCTGGGAATGATATAAAATATAGAATTGAAATTCAGCGGTTGTTCTGATACTATTTTCTTGACCATATAACCTCCGACAGAACCATTCTGTTTAGAAGTCAGGTTACCGTTGTACCCGTCTGTAAGCGGTACGCCTAATTCATTTGCAACCTCGAATTTGAAACGGTCTAACGCACCTTTTGCTTCCGGTACAGCTGTCTGGTTAGAAGATTTTGTGTTTGACATATCAATTTCCTCCTTGGTTGTTGTTTTCTTTTGAAAGTGTTTTTGTGTTGCAATGCTAGTATATGAAGATGCAGAAATAATACACTGGAAGTTTTCGCATGGACAGGAAGAGCATGGAAACAGGAAAACTTGCATGATGACTGTAAGAAAAATATTAATAAATTATGAATTATGTATATTTTTTAAGTTTTAATTGCGTTTTATTTAGTGCTTTGTTATAATTACAGTTAGGATTGTGGATAAAAGATAAAATCCGCAAAATAAATAGGAGAAACGGAGAGGAGAAACTATGAACTTAGGTATAATCGCACATAACAGTAAAAAAGTACTGATAGAAGATTTCTGCATCGCTTATAAGAATATACTTGCCAAACATGAGGTCTATGCCACAGGTACAACCGGACGGAGAATAGAAGAAGCGACAAGCCTTCATGTGCATAAATTCCTTGCCGGCAGTATTGGTGGAGACAAGCAGTTTATGGAGATGGTAGAGCGTCAGGATCTTGATATGGTCATTCTGTTCTACAATCCGGTCATGATCGATCCTAAAGAACCGGATATCACAAGCATCGTGAGAAGATGCGACCAGTACAATATTCCTGTAGCGACAAATATTGCCACAGCAGAACTTCTTATTTTAGGGCTTGCAAGAGGAGACCTGGATTGGAGACTGAATCTGAAATGAGAGTGATCGCAGGTAAAGCCAGAAGGCTTAATTTGAAAACAATTCCGGGGATAGACACAAGACCTACTACTGACAGAATCAAAGAAACATTATTTAATATACTTCAGCCGGAGCTTTTGGAATGCCGTTTCCTGGATCTTTTTTCCGGAAGTGGCGGGATCGGAATCGAAGCTCTGAGCAGAGGGGCTTCTTATGCAGTGTTTGTGGAGAAGAATCCAAAAGCTGCTGCATGCATCAGAGAAAATCTTGCATTTACAAAACTGGCAGAAGATGGTAAACTGCTGAACATGGACGTGTTGCAGGCATTGCGTTCCCTTGAGGGAAAAGGTGTTTTTGACATTATTTTTATGGATCCCCCATATAATAATGAACTGGAAAGACAGGTGCTGGAATATCTGAAAGACAGCACAGTTGCAGATAAGAATACACTTATTATTGTGGAAGCGGATCTTCAGACGGATTTCAGTTATGTGGAATCTCTCGGTTACAGGCAGCTGCGTTCGAAAGAGTATAAAACAAATAAGCATGTATTTTTAGAACGTGCATAATTAACTATAATAATTTCAGAATGAATACATTGCTTCCTGAAATTATCATAAGATTGCTGCCTGCAGGCAGCATTCGTGTTGTTATGCATATGTGTATGTGCCAGAGGAAAGAGAGAGTAAAAATAAATGAAAATAGCAGTATATCCCGGCAGCTTTGATCCGGCTACCTATGGACATCTTGATGTGATCCGGAGAGCAGCAGTTTCTTTTGACAAAGTGATAGTGGGCGTTTTACATAATTCTTCAAAAAGTCCGTTGTTTTCTGTGCAGGAACGTGTTAATATATTAGAAAAGGCGACTCGGGACGTTCCTAATGTCGAGGTAAAACCATTTGAGGGATTGTCTGTGAATTTTGCCAGAGAGAATCACGCTCAGGTGATCATACGTGGACTTCGTGCAGTTACAGATTTTGAGTATGAGCTCCAGATGGCTCAGACCAATCGTGTACTTGCACCGGATGTAGATACTGTATTTCTGACTACAAGTCTGGAATATGCATACCTGAGTTCTACAATATTGAAGGAAGTTGCACATTTTGGAGGCGACCTGAGTAAGTTTGCACCGGCCGAGATAACGGATGCAGTTATTGAGAAGATTCGTCTTACAGCAGACAACAAATAAGTTATTGTTCACATAGAGCGTACAGTAACAGAAATAGAAAATAAGGAGTGTATATACTATGAGCAGCAGAATTGAACAGATTATCGGTGAGATTGAGGAATATGTGGACAGCTGTAAATTCCAGCCACTGTCAACTACTAAGATTGTGGTAAATAAAGAAGAAATTGAGGAACTTCTGAGAGAACTCCGCCTGAAAACTCCGGATGAGATTAAACGTTATCAGAAGATCATTAACAATAAGGACGCTATCCTTGAGGATGCTCAGACTAAGGCAGATGCACTGATCGCAGATGCGCAGGCAAGAGCACAGGAACTGGTAACACAGCATGAGATTATGCAGAAAGCATATGCACAGGCAAATGATACGATCAATGCAGCTAACAAACAGGCACAGGAGATTCTGGATTCTGCAACACAGGATGCAAACAGCATTCGTCTCAGCGCGATCACCTATACAGATGATATGATGGCCAATATTGGCAGTGTGCTTAATACAACATTAGAGGATGCAGGTGTGAAATACAAAACATTTATTGATTCCCTGCAGAGCTGTCTTGATGTTGTAAACCACAATCGTCAGGAACTTGCACCTCAGACAGCACAGGCTGCAGCAATTACAGGCTCTTATCATGATAATGACGGAGCGAAAGATGATGATGACGATCTGTTAGATGATCTGGGAGAGAACTAAAAATAAATCAGTTATTAAATATAGAAGATGAGAAAACAAGGGGCAGGAAAATTTCCTGCCCTGATTTTGTATAATGAAATGATGACAGTTCCCGGAAAGAATTTATTTTCACAGATAGGAAATCAGACAGTAAAGAATACCTGCTGTAAGGAATGTACAGATACACTTGGAAATAAAATAAGGCAGAATGCTGAGGTCATGGTGGAGAACACCTTTTGTCTGAGCAAGGATGCACAGACCGCCGGATGCGGTGGTTGCAGCGGACAAAAGTATACGAGTCATGTATGGCAGTCCGGAAACTGAAATAAGAGAAAGTCCGGAAGTGATCTCTGTAAATCCGAGCAGCAGGTATTGATAGAGAAGTGGAAAAGGCGCATAATATCTGATACATCCTGCCAGAATGGAGAACAATAGAATATATCCTCCGAGACGTGTAATGGTTTCAAAACCGTTCATTATAGAAAAATCAAGTATATTTTTTCGAGAAGAAATCTCGGGTGAAAATCCTGGGGAATCTGAGATGGTGGCATTTTGGTACACAAAAAAACGAAAGAACAGTATACATATCAGATTTGCTGAAAAAATACTCGCAAAGACCATGCCGGCAGGTACTGTATCCTTAAGACAGGACTTACAGAGATAGGTAATGATAAAGGCAGGGCTTGGATTGTTGCAGAAGGTGGTGAGATAAAGAGCTTCTTTTTTGCTGATTTTATGTAATCCATACAGATCAGAGGCAAGTTTGGCTCCCAGAGGATAACCACACAGCATTCCGAGAACGAAAACATAACCACCCCAGATGCTGACACCCGGAAAAATATGAAAGAATGATTCAAATGGCAGGAGAAGTTTCCGGATATGACCGGTATGTGTAAGCATTCCTGTGAGAATAATAAATGGGAGAAGCGTTGGGATTAATGTATTCAGCCACAGAGTCATTCCGGCTCTGGCACAGGACAGACTTTCAGCAGGATGCAGCAGAAGAAAGACAAGAAGAAAACAAATACCACCGGTGAGTATGGTGTTTTTGGACATACAACAACCTCTTTGCAATTGTTTGCCATTCTTTATAAAATTTATATGGCGCAGAATGAAAATAAATGCTATAGTATTTGGGTAAAATATATCTGGAAAATTTGTCGTATATCGGGAAAACAATGGTATATTATAAGACAAATGTGTGATTTTTGGAGGTAATATAATTATGGCAGTTTTAGAGAATTGTGAACCCAAAAGAGTGTTCCATTATTTTGAGGAGATATGCAAAATTCCTCATGGCTCAGGAAATACAAAGCAGATCAGTGACTATCTGGTTCAGTTTGCAAAGGATCATGATCTGAAATATGTTCAGGATGAGATGAATAATGTGGTTATTTATAAACCGGGCACAGCGGGATACGAGAATGCTCCTGTAGTGATCATTCAGGGACATATGGATATGGTATGTGAGAAACGTCCGGATGTAGAGCATGATTTTACAAAAGACGGATTAAATCTTTCTGTAGAAGGTGACTATGTATCTGCAAACGGAACAACCCTTGGTGGTGATGACGGAATTGCTGTTGCTTATGGCCTTGCACTTCTGGAAAGTGATACAATTGCTCATCCGCCGCTTGAGGTGTTTATTACTGTAGATGAGGAAATCGGTCTTCTGGGTGCAGTTGGATTTGACTGCAGTGTATTAAAAGGAAGAAGATTTATCAATCTGGATTCTGAAGCAGAAGGAAGCCTCTGGATCAGCTGTGCAGGCGGACTTTCCGGAGTCAGCCATATTCCAGTGACAAGACTGGATGCAGAGGGAGAGAAGCTGACAGTTAAGATCAGCGGACTGATGGGCGGTCATTCCGGAGCTGAGATTGATAAGAATCGTGCAAACGCAAATTCTCTTCTCGGAAAATTTCTCCATGGTCTGGATGAGAAAACAGATTTTGAACTGATCAGTGTGCAGGGCGGACAGAAAGATAATGCCATTACAAGGGAGGCTACAGCAGAAATCCTTGTTCTTGAAGAAAATGCAGATGCTGTCAGAGAATATGCGGCTTCTGTGCAGGGAGCATGGAGAGAAGAGTATGCAGGAACTGATGAGGGTATCACAGTAACTGTTGAAGATGAGGGAAAACAGGAAGTAAGGGTTCTTCATCCCACAAGTAAAGAAAAAGTAATTTTCTTCCTTGTAAATGTACCTTATGGTGTTCAGAAAATGAGCGGAACGATCAAAGGACTGGTAGAGACTTCTACGAATATCGGTATTCTGAAGACTTCTGAGAATGAGGTAATGGGAAGTTCCAGTATCAGAAGTTCTGTGGAGACAGCCAGAGATTCCCTTTCTGACAAGATTGCCTATCTGACGGAGTTCCTTGGCGGAGAGTATGAGAGACAGGGCGTTTATCCTGCGTGGGAGTATCGCAAGGATTCACCGCTTCGTGATAAGATGGTGGAAGTATATGAGGAAATGTATGGACAGAAACCGAATGTGGTGGCAATCCATGCAGGACTTGAGTGTGGACTTTTCTATAAGAAGATGGAAGGACTTGACTGTGTGTCTCTGGGACCTGATATGAAGGATATTCATACGTCTGAAGAGGTGCTTAGTATTTCTTCTACAGAGAGAGTCTGGAAGTATCTGGTGAAAGTTCTGGAGGCTCTTAAAGAGTGATGTTGGAAGCATCCCTGTTGCGCTTTGGCGGCAGGGGTGCTTTTTGAATGTTCTATATGTCCGGTGCTTTGCATATACTGTATCAGAATGCGGAACTAGGCATTTCTAAAAAAAACAGAAACTATTCATATTAGCGAGATATTTTTCAAAATCTATGCTATAATAACAAAATGTATGAAATGCAAGGAGCGAGTGAAAATGGAAATACAGTTATGGAGAAGCATTTTGTGCCCGTATGAACTGGCTGTGAGAGAGCTGGAAGTGAAATTCAATCACATTATTGATGAATGTAAAGAGAATGATGTTTACTGCCCGATTGAGCAGGTGGAGGGCAGGGTTAAGAGCGTGAGCAGTATTCTTGAGAAAATGCAGCGCAAGCATATTCCTATGGAGAGAATGGAAGAAGAACTGGAGGATATTGCCGGTGTTCGTATTATCTGCCAGTTTGAGGAGGATATAGAGACGGTTGCTTCCCTGATCCAGAAGAGAAGCGATATGGTTATAAAGAGTGAGAAGAATTATCTGAAGCATATTAAACAGAGTGGTTACAGAAGTTATCATCTGATTATTTATTATACAGTGGATACGATCAAAGGGCCAAAGAAGCTGCAGGCGGAGATACAGATCCGTACAATGGCTATGAACTTCTGGGCGACGATTGAGCATTCCCTGCAATATAAATATAAAGGGGATATGCCGGAGCATGTGGCAGAACGTCTGAGCAAGGCAGCAGATGCCATTAATGCTCTTGACCATGAGATGTCTTCTGTGCGGAATGAGATTATGGATGCACAGAATTCGTCACAGATGCAGTCTAATCTGGTGAAGGATATTCTGATCAACATTGAAAATCTGTACAAGATTGCAAATAAGCGGGAGATTATGAAGATTCAGGATGAGTTCCTGAGAGTATTTAAAACAAAAGATCTTCAGCAGCTGAAGCGGTTCCACAGACAGCTTGATATTATATCCGAAGGATACCGGGCACAGGCAGTGTATCATCATGTCTGATTATTATCCGGAAATGATAATTTGAAAGGTTTGCTGCAGATGTAGAACTGTGTGGCGGATGATCGTATCCGCATGACTATAATACATACGAGGAAAATATAAATGCAGGATTTTTTACCGGTAACAAAGAAAGAAATGAAACAGAGAGGGTGGGAGCAGGTAGATTTTGCCTATATTACAGGTGATGCCTACGTGGACCATCCTTCCTTTGGTACTGCGATCATCAGCAGACTGTTGGAGAGTCGTGGGTATAAAGTGGGGATCATTCCTCAGCCTGACTGGAGAAAGAAGGAGAGTATTCAGGTATTTGGAGAGCCTCGACTGGGATTTCTGGTGTCTGCGGGAAATATGGACTCTATGGTAAATCACTATACAGTCTCTAAAAAGCACAGGCAGAAAGATTCCTATTCACCGGGAGGCCAGATGGGACTTCGTCCTGACCGCGCGGTGATCGTGTACAGCAATCTGATCCGTCAGACTTATAAAAAGACACCCATTATCCTGGGTGGGATTGAAGCCAGCCTGAGACGACTGGCACATTATGATTATTGGGAGAATAAAGTAAAACACAGTGTACTCCTTGATTCCGGGGCAGATATGATTTCCTATGGAATGGGTGAGCATTCGATCATAGAGATTGCAGATGCGCTGGCGAGTGGACTGCCGGTAGAGGAACTTACCTATATTGCAGGAACTGTATTTAAGTGCAGGGATCTGTCGAGAGTTTATGATCCGATTATTCTTCCTTCTTATGAGGAAGTAAAAGTAAACAAGAAGGTTTATGCAGACAGCTTTGCCATTCAGTATCAGAATACAGATCCATTCAGCGCCAGACCAATGGCAGAATCTTATGGGACAAAGGGATATATTATACAGAATCCTCCTGCTCTGCCCCTGACACAGGAGGAAATGGATGATGTATATGCCCTGCCTTATACGGAGAAAGTTCATCCCATGTATGAGAAGCTGGGCGGAATTCCGGCACTGGAAGAAATCAAGTTCAGCCTGACAAGCAACAGAGGGTGCTTTGGCGGCTGTAATTTCTGCGCCCTGACTTTTCATCAGGGAAGAATTCTTCAGACCAGAAGTCATGAGTCTCTGATCGAAGAAGCTACCAGAATGACAAATGATCCTGAGTTCAAGGGTTATATTCACGATGTGGGTGGTCCCACAGCAGATTTCAGACAACCATCTTGTCAGAAACAGCTCACGAAAGGGGTCTGCAAGAATAAGCAGTGCCTGTTTCCCACGCCATGCAAAAACCTGACTGTAGATCATTCGGATTACGTTTCTCTGCTTCGGAAGCTGCGGAAGATCCCGGGAGTGAAGAAGGTATTCATCCGCTCCGGTGTACGCTTTGATTATGTGGTGGCAGACAGGGACAAGACTTTTTTGCGTGAACTGGTGGAACATCACGTAAGTGGGCAGTTGCGTGTGGCACCGGAACATGTGTCTGATCAGGTTCTGAAGTATATGGGAAAACCAAGTCACAGCGTCTATCAGCAGTTTCTTAAGGAATATGATGCGGCAAACAGGCAAACAGGAAAGCAGCAGTATGCTGTCCCGTATTTCATGTCCTCCCATCCGGGATGTACCATGAAAGAGGCAGTAAAACTTGCGGAATATGTCCGGGATCTTGGCTTTACCCCGGAACAGGTACAGGATTTCTATCCAACCCCGTCTACTCTTTCTACCTGTATGTACTATACGGGAATCCATCCTCTTACAGGTGAGAAGGTATATGTGCCGAAGAACCCCCATGAAAAAGCAATACAGAGAGCTTTGATGCAGTACAAGAATCCTGCAAACAGAGAACTGGTGCTGGAAGGCCTCAAAATGACCGGAAGAATGGACCTGGTAGGTTACGGCCCTAAATGTTTGATCCGGCCGCTTCGAGAGAATCATGGAGGCCAACAGCATACTCAGGGCAGCAGTCGGAATGCGAAAAACAGCAGAAATAGCAAAAATAACAAAAACAACAAAAACAGTTCAGCATCTGCAAAGAAGAACACTATCAGAAATATACATAAGAAAAATTCCGGAGGAGGACGTAAGTGACAGAAAAGAAAAACAGAAATAAAAAACAAAGTAAAGCGAAAACATCTTCAAAAGTATCCAAAGGGAACTTCGGATATTTCAGAAGTGAAAAGAGACGCCGCCTGATCATCACTGCAATTCTTTTTGCAGTACCCTTATTCATCTTTTTTACATCCTGGTTCTATTTTAAGACAAGAATGACTGTTTGGACAGTTGTAACTGTAGTTGGCTGTCTTCCGGCATGTAAATCCATGGTGAATCTGATCATGATTTTGAAATGCAGACCAATGGATGCCGGATTATATCAGAAAATCCATGAGCATCAGGGCAGTCTGGATATGGCATATGAACTTTACATGACTTTTTATGAAAAAAGTGCCTATATTGATGCAGCAGCAGTATGTGGAAATACAGTAGTGGCTTACAGCAGTGATCCGAAAATCGATGCATCTTTCATGGAAACCAATTCCCAGAAGATCATCCGTAAAAACGGTTATAAAGTGACGGTGAAAATTTTTACAGATCTCCGTCCGTTCCTGGAACGTCTTGATTCCATGAACGATCACAGAGAAAGTCTGGAAGAAGGAATCAAATTTACCCCGGACGAAAAATATCCGGATCTTTCCAGAAACGAACTGATCCGACAGACCATTCTGGCATTGTGTCTGTAGTCGCCGGAATTCAATTACAAAATATATCTATAGCAATGTGTTATTTCGGAGTTTGATATAATTATACAGGAACAATTAAATATGAAAGAATTTATTATAGAAGAAAATGAAGCGGGCCAGCGCTTTGATAAATATCTGGCCAAGCTTCTCAGAGAAGCACCTAAAAGTTTTTTTTACAAAATGCTCCGCAAAAAGAACATCACTCTAAATGGAAAGAAAGCCACAGGAAACGAAAAACTTCTCAAAGGCGATACCATCAAACTGTTTCTGAGTGATGAAACTTTCGATAAATTTGCAGGAAGCAGTCAGGCAGCAAGAGCATACTGCGAACTGGATATTGTTTACGAGGATCCTGATATCATTATCATCAATAAACCGGCAGGGATGCTTTCACAGCCGGCAGATGACGGGGAACCGTCCCTTGTAGAATACCTGACCGGCTACCTTTTAAAGAAAGGTGACCTTACAGAAGAACAGCTCAAAACCTTCAGACCTTCTGTATGTAACCGACTTGACCGTAATACCAGCGGAATGGTCTGTGCAGGGAAAAGTCTTGCCGGTCTGCAGTTTCTGTCCAGGATATTCCACGACAGAACACTTCACAAATACTATATCTGCCTCACAAAAGGCAAAATAGAAAAACCGGATCATATCAGGGGTTATCTGCACAAAGATAAAAAAACAAACAAAGTAATCGTAAGCAGACAGGAATTCAAAGATTCCCTGCCGATTGAAACGAAATATCGTCCTCTTGGCAGCAACGGAAAAATAACTCTTCTGGAAGTTGAGCTGATCACAGGCCGTACTCACCAGATTCGTGCTCACCTTGCAGGAATAGGATATCCATTGCTTGGAGACACCAAATACGGAGATTCTGAATTTAATAAGCAATACATCCGCCATGGAGTCAGGCATCAGCTTCTCCATGCATACAGGTTAGTAATTCCGGAGACAGACCAGACCTTTGTGGCGCCGGCACCGGAGCTTTTCTGTAAAATCATCAAAGAGGAAAATCTTGAGGAGGCTTATCATGAGAATCTGGAAAGAAATATGGGATTACGCAAAAATGATCATCATAGTAGTAGTGATCGTAACGCTTGTGAATAGCGTAGTACTGATCAATGCCAAAATTCCTTCCGAATCAATGGAAAAAACCATTATGACAGGAGACCGTATTTTCGGATTTCGCCTTGCATATGGACTCAATCTGGATTTCTTCGGACATGAAATATCAAAAAAAATAAAAGATCCGGAACGCTTTGACATTGTTATTTTCAAATACCCGGATGACGAAAGCAAGCTTTTCATCAAACGAGTCATCGGACTTCCGGGAGAAAAAGTACAGATTAAGGACGGCAAAGTCTATATCAATGATTCAGAGATTCCTCTGGATGACAGTTTCGTTCCGGAAAAACCAAGGGGCAGCTTTGGCCCGTATGAAGTTCCCGAAAACAGCTATTTCGTCCTGGGTGATAACCGCAATCATTCCAAAGACTCCCGTTGCTGGAAAAGCACCAGTTTTGTGACCTTTGATGAGATTGTCGGAAAGGCAGTTATCAGGTATTATCCGTCGGTAAAATTATTGAAGTAGAAAATAAAATTTACGGAGAAATAAAGTGGCAACATGGAACAGCAGAGGTTTGCGGGGATCCACTCTGGAGGATCTTGTAAATCGTACAAATGAACAATACAGAGAAAAGGGACTGGCACTTATCCAAAAAATTCCCACTCCGATCACACCTGTCCGTATGGATAAGGAAAACCGTCATATTACGCTGGCATATTTCGAGCAACGAAGCACTGTAGACTATATCGGAGCAGTACAGGGTATCCCTGTCTGCTTTGATGCCAAAGAATGTGCGGCGGATACTTTTCCACTTGCGAATATCCATCCTCATCAGGTGGAATTTATGCAGGCATTTGAAAAGCAGGGAGGGGTGGCTTTTTTTCTTATATTCTACAGCCATGAAAACCAGTTCTATTACCTTACACTGCGCAGTCTCCTTACTTTCTGGAACCGGATGCAGGAAGGCGGCCGCAAGAGCTTCCGGCGCGAAGAACTGGAATCTCAGTATTATTTGAATAAAAAAAGCGGGTTTCTTGTGCCCTTTCTGGATGGGATTCAGATTGATCTTGATGAGAGGGAATAGAAGAGGGACGCGCAGAAATTTATTTTATTTCTGGTGCGGTTTCGGCATCTAAGAGTTTCTAAGGCAAAAAAAATCTGCTAAAAGCATGAGCCGTCTTCTCAAACTCGCTCCGTCGCCGACTTCGCTCAGACAGTGAAACAGCCGGCTCATAACGCAGATTTTTTTTGCCTAAGAAACTCTAGAGTGTGTCTGAAAAATCATTCCCGCAATCTGCACGCCCCACTTTGCGGGATATTTCACCCGAATTCAGTTGCCGTAGCCCGCTACGGCGCCCTCATCCGGGCAAAATATCCCACAAATTGTGACGCACATCTTGCAGAAAGCCTTTTTCAGACACGCTCTAAGATACCTGCAAATGCACCGGAAATAAAATAAATTTCTGCGCTGTGTATTGGCAGTAACTATGAAGAAATCAACTTGCTGGCATACTATAGCAAGCCTCTTATAATGTATATTGATTCAGTTCATCAGAGCGTAAAATCCTGCGTCAGATATCCTTGACGTGCGTCAGCACGCCTGTAGGTATCTTCCTTGTCTTTCGCACTCGGCTGAACTGTCTTAAATGCATTAGTTAATAGACTTGCTATAGCCATCATAATCTTCCATATTGTGAGAACCAGCTCGGAAACATATTGTATTTGAGGTGCATTTGCAGGTGTCTTAGAGATTCTTAGTTTTCAGGAAATCTGCGTTATGAGAAGAAAAGCCCCTTGTCTGAGCGACAGCGAGTAATTCCGGGCTTTTCTTCTCATGGTTTTAGCAGATTTTCTGAAGACTTAGAAGCTCTTAGGCACCGAAACCGCACATCAAATACAATATGTTTCTGAGCGTCCCTCTAAACACACATAACGAATAGACAAAAACAACAATACAATAACATTAACTGTACTTGACATTTATTTGAAAACCTATTATAATTCTATCTAGTTACACATTGCTTTGGTAGCACGTTACCACACTAAAGCAAAATATAAAATAATAACAAAAAGAATTACAACATAACCAAGAGGAGGACCACCCATGCAGCGTATTTTCCACACCCCTGAAGGTGTAAGAGACATCTACAACGGCGAATGCAGCCAGAAAAGAAAGGTACAGGAGAAAATCCATCGCGTCTTCCACCAGTATGGCTATGAAGACATAGAAACCCCGACATTCGAATACTTTGAAGTATTCAGCCGCGAAGTAGGAACCATCCCATCCAAAGAACTTTATAAATTCTTTGACAGAGAAGGCAATACCCTGGTACTCAGACCTGACTTCACCCCGTCTGTATCCAGAGCCTGTGCAACCTACTTTTCCCCGGACAAAGAACCTGTAAGCCTCTGCTACACAGGAAACACATTTATTAATAACACCAGCTACAGAGGACATCTCAAAGAAACCACACAGATGGGAGTAGAACGGATCGGTGATGAATCCGCAGATGCAGATGCAGAACTTCTTGCCATGACAGTGGAATGCCTTCTGGCAGCAGGTCTTACAGAATTTCAGGTCAGTGTCGGACAGGTAGATTACTTCAAATCCTTATTAAAAGAAGCCGAACTCGGTCCGGAAGCAGAAGAACGTCTTCGTGTTTTGATCTCGCAGAAAAATTCTTTCGGAGTAGAAGAGTTTGTAGAAGAACAGAAACTCAAAGACAGTATGCAGAAAGCCTTTACTGAAATCCCACAGATGTTTGGTTCAGAAGAAGTCTTAAAGAAAGCCAGAAGTCTGACAAACAACGCCTGCGCACTGGAGGCAGTTTCCAGACTGGAAGAAATCTATGAGATTATGAAAAACTACGGATATGAAAAGTATATCTCTTTCGATTTTGGAATGCTTAGTAAATATCAGTACTATACAGGTATCATTTTCCAGGCATATACTTACGGAACCGGTGAACCTATGATCAAGGGAGGCCGTTACAATGGCCTGATGAAACACTTTGGCAAACCTGCGGCATCTATCGGATTTGCCCTTGAAGTAGATAACCTTCTTCTTGCACTTTCCAGCCAGAAACTGATCTCTGAGAAAGAGGAGAAGCCGGAAGTGATCGAATACGAGCCACAGAACCGTACAGAAGCCATTAAAGAGGCACAGAAACTTCGTGCAGAGGGCAGATGTGTGGCATTACGTTTGAAAAAGGAGGCCAGATAAGCCATGAGATACCTGACAGTTGCCCTGACAAAAGGCAGACTTGCCAACAAAACAATGGAGATGTTTGAGAAAGCAGGAATCACCTGCGAAGAGATGAAAGATAAAGATTCCCGTAAACTGATCTTTACCAATGAAGAACTGAAGATGAAATTCTTCCTTGCAAAAGGGCCGGATGTTCCTACCTATGTAGAGTATGGTGCGGCAGATATCGGAATTGTGGGAAAGGATACGATCCTGGAGGAAGGCCGTAAGCTTTATGAAGTGATGGATCTTGGATTTGGAAAATGTAAGATGTGTGTCTGCGGACCGGAGAGTGCCAGAGAAGTTCTGGAGAACAACCAGCTGATCCGTGTGGCGACTAAATATCCAAATATTGCCAAGGATTACTTCTTTAACAGAAAACACCAGACAGTAGATTTGATCAAATTAAACGGTTCCATTGAACTGGCACCCATCGTTGGTCTGTCTGAAGTGATCGTAGATATTGTGGAGACCGGAAGTACACTGAAGGAAAACGGACTGAAGGTGCTGGAAGAGGTCTGCCCGTTGTCTGCCAGAATGGTAGTCAATCAGGTGAGCATGAAGATGGAAAATGAGAGAATCCGTAAACTTATTGAAGACTTAAGAAGAGTTCTTCAGGAGGAGATGTAAAGATGCGTACAGTAAAATTAACAAAAGAATCAACAAAGGATATTCTTGAGAATCTGCTGAAAAGAAGCCCGAATAACTATGGGAAATTTGAATCCACAGTAGCTCAGATCCTTGATAAAGTAAAAAATGAAGGGGACGCAGCCCTTTTTGCCTATACAAAAGAATTTGACAAAGCTGATGTGACAAAAGAGACTATCCGCGTCACAGATGCAGAAATTGAAGAGGCTTATGCGCAGATTGATCCTGCACTTCTTGGAGTGATCCGCAAAGCTCTGGTCAATATCCGTCAGTATCATGAAAAACAGATCCAGAACAGCTGGTTTACAAGCACAACAGATGGAACTATGCTTGGACAGAAAGTAACACCGTTAAATCGTGTGGGTGTCTATGTACCCGGTGGAAAAGCAGTTTATCCGTCTTCTGTACTGATGAATATTGTACCTGCGAAAGTGGCAGGAGTCCCGCATATTGTTATGACAACACCGCCCGGAAAGGATGGCAAAGTATGCGCTTCCACACTGGTAGCAGCCAAAGAAGCAGGAGCAGATGAGATTTATAAGGTGGGTGGTGCACAGGCGATCGGTGCCCTTGCTTTCGGAACAGAGAGTATTCCGAAGGTAGACAAGATCGTAGGTCCCGGAAACATTTTCGTAGCTCTTGCAAAGAAAGCAGTATATGGCTATGTAAGCATTGACTCCATTGCAGGACCGAGTGAGATCCTTGTTCTTGCAGATGAGACAGCTAATCCGCATTTTGTGGCAGCTGACCTTCTTTCCCAGGCAGAGCATGATGAACTGGCATGTGCTATCCTGATCACTACAAGTGAGGAATTTGCGAAGAAAGTAGATGAAGAAGTAAAAGGTTTCGTGGAGGTTCTTTCCAGAAAAGAAATCATTCAGAAATCTCTTGATAACTTTGGATACATTCTGATCGCAGAGGATATGGACGAGGCGATTGAAGCAGCTAATGAAATCGCTCCGGAACATATGGAGATCGTGACAGCCAATCCCTTTGAAGATATGATGAAAGTGAAGAATGCAGGCGCGATCTTTATCGGAGAGTACAGTTCCGAGCCACTGGGAGATTATTTTGCAGGTCCGAACCATGTACTTCCTACAAACGGAACAGCCAAATTTTTCTCAGCCCTTTCCGTAGATGATTTCATCAAGAAATCAAGTATTGTATATTACTCAAAATCCGCACTGCGTAATATACACAAAGATATCATTCAGTTTGCAACTTCTGAGCAGCTTACTGCACATGCAAATTCTATTGCAGTTCGTTTTGAGGATGAAGATAAAGAATAATGGTAAGGCTTTGAATCTGAAATCTGCTATAATGTAAACTGTAGTTTGCGCATTAAAACAATGGATTCAGAGTGTTTGAAAATAAGTAAGACAGAGAGGACTTAACCATGGCAAGAGAAGCCTCAGCAGAAAGAAATACAAAAGAAACAGAAATCAAATTAAAAATAAATCTGGATGGAACCGGATATTCTGATATTGAGACAGGTGTGGGATTTTTTAACCATATGCTGGATGGATTTACCCGTCATGGGCTCTTTGATCTCAGTGTCAGAGTCCATGGTGATCTTCAGGTGGATGACCATCACACCATCGAGGATACAGGAATTGTTCTGGGAACTGCATTAAAAGAAGCAATTGGTGACAAAAAGGGGATTAAGCGCTATGGAAGCTGCATCCTTCCCATGGATGAATCCCTGGTGCTCTGTGCGATTGATCTGTCCGGAAGACCTTACTTTGTATGGGATGCAGAGTTTACCACAGACAGGATCGGTGACATGTCCACGGAAATGGTAAAAGAGTTCTTCTATGCCATTTCCTATGCCTGTGGCATGAATCTTCATATCAGGGTTCTGGCAGGTGGGAATAATCACCATGTAGCAGAAGCAATGTTCAAAAGTTTTGCCAAAGCACTGGACGCAGCCACATCCTATGATCCAAGGATCACAGATGTTCTGTCTACCAAGGGCAGTTTGTAAAATTTGAAAATTTACGAAATGATTTATGGCAATCAATAAATTAGATGGAGACAGAAAATGGAAAATACAGTGAATTTAAAAAGCAGCATCGCATGGTCTGATTTTAAATTAAACAGTGATGGAATGGTACCTGTTATAGCCCAGGATTATCAGACAAACGAAGTGCTGATGCTGGCGTATATGAATGAAGAAGCATTTAATACCACTCTTGAAACAGGTAAAATGACTTACTGGAGCAGAAGCCGCAATGAACTCTGGACGAAGGGACTCACATCCGGACATCTCCAGTTTGTAAAATCCCTTACACTGGATTGTGACAATGATACGATCCTTGCTAAAGTAGAGCAGATCGGTGCAGCCTGCCATACCGGAAACAGAACCTGTTTTTTCAAAGCCCTGACAGAAGTGTAATGAATAACGCGATAATATACATACAAGCCAAAATTCCATTGCCGCAGGCAATCTGGAATGAATTTTGGCTACGTTACTGTGAACGGAGTGAACAGTAACACTAATGCCAAACATTAAAGGAAAATATACACGAATTGTATTGACATTTTTGTTAAAATGTGATAAAAAAAGAATATCCGAATTGAATATGTGCAATGTTATAACGCAAAGGTTGCATCGTACTTGATGTGCAAAAGAGAATCCGGTGAGAATCCGGAGCGATACCGTCACTGTGTATGGGAGCTGCTTTTCAGAAACCACTGGGAAACTGGGAAGGGAGAAACAGCGATGATCGAAGTCAGGAGAACTGCCTTGGCGTAGAATTTAAGGTCTGCGGTATACAGAACCTGTATTCTCATAACGATACATAGCTCTTTTATTAAATGAATCAGACAGAATCGGAAATTACAGATATATCTGGTACATATAAACCATGTATTTATGGGAAAGCGGTAGCTGCAGAATATGCAGTTGCCTTTTTTGTGCATACAATTGTCCGGAAATACGAGAAATAAAAGAGGAAAAACGAAATGAAAAGAAAATCCATGTTAGCCTTATTACTGGCAGTATCCATGACCTGTTCCATGACAGCAGCAACAGGTACAGTTGCTTTTGCATCTGATGATGCAGCAACAGAAGAGGCTGCAGATGACACAGAAGCAGCTGCAGACGATGCAGATGCAGCAGATACAGAGGAAGCATCTGATGATACAACAGAAGCTTCTGATGATGATCAGAAAGCCGCAGACGAAGTTGGTGCCCTGATCGATAAGATTTATGTTCAGGAAAGAACAGACACAACTGACGAAGACTGCAAAGCAGCAAAAGAAGCATGGGACAAACTTACAGATGCTCAGAAAGAACTGGTAACAGGTGAAGAAGCAAGCCCTGAATACTTTGGACGTGACACAGGTGATGCTTCCAAAGATGATCCTCGTAACCAGGATGAGATTGGTGAGAATGAACTTCTTGTAGTAAGTTTTGGTACATCCTTCAACGACAGCCGTGCAGAGGATATCAAAGGAATCGAGGATGCCCTTGCAAAAGCATATCCGGACTGGTCAGTAAGACGTGCATTTACAGCACAGATCATCATCAACCATGTACAGGCAAGAGATGATGAAGTAATCGATAATATGCAGCAGGCTCTTGACCGTGCAGTAGCTAACGGTGTTAAGAATCTTGTTGTACAGCCGACACATCTGATGCATGGTGCAGAATATGATGAAATGACAGAGGCAATTGATGGATACAAAGACAAATTTGAATCTGTTGCAATTGCAGAGCCAATGCTCGGTGAAGTTGGTGATGACGCTACAGTGATCAATGATGACAAGAAAGCAGTTGCTCAGGCAATCACAGATGAAGCTTGCAAGGAAGCTGGATTTGATGATATGAAAGCAGCAGCAGATGCAGGCACAGCATTTGTATTCATGGGACATGGTACATCCCATACAGCTAACGTAACCTATGACCAGATGCAGACACAGATGGATGATCTTGGATTCACAAACGCTTTCATCGGAACTGTAGAGGGAGAACCGGAAGACACAGCATGTGACAAGGTTATCGAGAAAGTAAAAGAAGCAGGATTCAAGAATGTAATCCTTCGTCCTCTGATGGTTGTTGCCGGAGACCACGCTAACAATGATATGGCTGGTGATGATGCAGATTCCTGGAAATCTCAGTTTGAGGCATCCGGTGATTTCGACAGTGTTGACTGTCAGATCGCAGGTCTTGGAAGAATCGCAGCAGTAGAAGATCTGTATGTGGCTCATACAAAAGCAGCAATTGATTCTCTTGGAGCATCTGACGATGCAGCAGCAGAAGATACTGATGCCAAAGCAACAGATGACAGTGCAGACGATGCACAGGCAGACGATGCACAGGCAGACGATGCACAGGCAGATGACGCAGCTGAGACAACAGCTGATACTGCAGAGGCTGACGCTGAATAAAAAATATTGTTCAAACAAGATAAACTGCCCGGAGAACTTGCAAAAGTTTCCGGGCAGATATATTATATGATAAGAAAAAAAGAAGTCATAGCAATTCCATAAAATACTGCAAACAGTTCGCACGTTTCTGTTCATTCCGTTCACAGTAACGTGCGCACATCTGAGAAAGATCCAGAGGAACTGTCTTAATTGCATTATTTTCTGGAATTACTATAATATATTTGCCATCACCTGTTCAAAAGCCTGTTGCTCTGCAGCAGATGGGTTGAACAGCACGATAGAAAAAACTATAAAAAATATGAAGATAAGGGAGAAGAAATAATCATGAAGAAACGTTCATTTACATTATTAATGTCAGCACTTACTATTTCAGCTACTCTGATCGGTACAAGCCCGGTTGCTGCAAAGACAGATACTGATACGGCAACAGAAGAAACCACTGATAAAGAAGAAACAACTGCAAAAGATGCTGATTCAGAAAACACAGATAATAAAGAAACAGATGCATCCAAGAGTGATACATTAGAGGATGGCACCTACACAGCAGAATTTGATACAGACAGCGGAATGTTCCATGTAAATGAAGCAAACGATGGAAAAGGAACCCTTACAGTAAAGGATGGCAAGATGACTATCCATGTAAGCCTTGCTTCTAAGAAAATTGTAAACCTTTTCGTCGGAAAGGCAGAAGATGCACAGAAAGACGGGGCAGAGGTTCTTGAGCCAACCACAGATACTGTTACATACAGCGATGGAATGAGTGAGGAAGTATATGGATTTGATATCCCGGTACCCGCAATTGATGAAGAATTCGATGTAGCTTTGATCGGAACAAAAGGAAAATGGTATGACCATAAGGTAAGTGTCAAAAATCCTGTAAAATCCGATGATACAGATGCAAAAAAAGATGATAAAGAAAATAAAGATGCAGATTCCAAAGCAGATGACACAGACAAAGATGCGAAAGACAGTAAGACAAGTGAAGGTAAGACTCTGGCAGATCTGAATCTTGAAGACGGCGATTATACCATGGATGTAACTCTCACAGGCGGTTCAGGAAGAGCAACCATTGATTCTCCTGCAGCCATTAATGTAGAAGGCGATAAAGCTACAGCAACTATCGTATGGAGCAGTCCGAACTATGATTATATGCTTGTGGATGGTGAGAAATATGAGCCGGTTAATAAAGACGGAAACTCCACTTTTGAAATCCCTGTCAGCGTATTTGATGCAGAGATGGAGGTAACAGCAGATACAGTAGCAATGAGTGAGCCTCACGAGATTGACTACACCTTAAATTTTGATTCCACAACTGCCAAAGAAGCAGAAAAAACAGCAAAATAATCATATCAAATTTCCATTTCCAAAAGTGATTTTTGATGTATTCTGACTCGTAACTGTGAAGGTACTGAACAATTACAAACAAAGAAAGAAACAATTATAAAGATGAAAAACATAATAAAGAAACAGCAAAAAACAATATTTATCGGTTTTATGTCAGTTGCATTATTTATTATCTGTATATGCACTGTCTGTACAGCATACGCAGCAGATAAAGACAATGCAAAAACTCCTGTGGATATCCCGGGACTTACCTATGATCACAGTATGGAACTTTCCTACGCAGAAGAATTCAGTGTGGACTATTACAATGATGGCTATGCTCTGATTACTATCGATCAGGAAGGACAGTTTCTTGTAGTTCCAGAGGGAAAAAAGGCTCCAAAGGGGCTTGAAAAAGATATCACAGTCATTCAACAACCGCTGAACAACATCTATCTGGTAGCAACCTCTGCCATGGATCTTTTCCGCGCAATTGACGGTATTGACAGCATTCGTCTTTCAGGAACTCAGGAGAATGGATGGTATATCCAGGAAGCAAAAGATGCCATGGAATCCGGAAAAATGATTTATGCAGGCAAGTACAATGCACCGGATTATGAACTGATCCTGGATGAAGGCTGTGGTCTTGCCATTGAATCAACTATGATCCATCATAATCCGGAGGTGGAAGAGAAACTGGAACAGTTTGGTATCCCGGTAATGGTAGAACGTTCCAGTTATGAGAGCCATCCTCTGGGAAGAACTGAATGGATGAAACTCTATGCTGTGCTTCTCGGAAAGGAAGATGTAGCTGAGAAGGCATTTAAGGAGCAGACAGACAAGCTTGACAAAGTTCTGACCTCTGATGATAAAGATACAGGTAAAACAGTAGCATTCTTTTACATTAATTCCACAGGTGCTGTCAATGTGCGAAAGAATGGTGATTATGTTTCAAACATGATCGAGCTGGCAGGCGGCAAATATGTTCCCGAAGATACAGGAGAAAGTGATAATGCTTTGTCTACCATGAATATGCAGATGGAAGAATTTTATGCCAAAGCAAAAGATGCGGACTATATCATCTATAACAGTACTATCGACGGTGAACTTTCTACTATTGATGAACTGTTGGCAAAAAGTAATCTTCTGGCAGATTTTAAGGCAGTGAAGGATGGAAATGTGTGGTGTACGGGTAAAAATCTTTTCCAGGAAACCACCGAACTTGGAACCATGATCGAAGATATTCATACAATCCTTACTACAGATGATGATTCGCTGGATGAACTTGCATATATGCATAAGTTAAAATGATATTTATAACTTTTCGGCACACTCGAATCCGCATCCTATGCGATTGGTATAGTTATTTACGAATGGCACTGAAATATGTTTGCGGGATTCTGCAGAACTGCCAAAAGCAGGAAATATAAAAACAAAAGGAACAAAAAATATGGATGACAAAAAACGTACAGCCAGATACTGGATGGCATTTCTTATACTGGCGGTGTTTCTGATGATTTTATTTGTCTGGAATGTAAATGCCGGAAGCATTCATCTTTCAGTGAGTGAGATTCTGAATATTATTTTCAGACATCAGGGAGATGCGACTGCTTACAATATAATATGGGAAATCCGTCTTCCCAGGATTCTGTCAGTGATCATTCTTGGAGGAGCACTTTCTGTATCCGGATTTCTTCTTCAGACATTTTTTAATAACCCTATTGCAGGTCCCTTTGTACTTGGAATTTCTTCAGGAGCCAAGCTGGTAGTTGCACTTCTGATGATTTATTTTCTGAGCAGATCTATTTCCATGGGTTCTGCAGCCATGATCATTGCAGCATTTATCGGTTCTATGATTTCCATGGGATTCGTCCTGCTGGTTGCAAAAAAAGTCCACAACATGTCCATGTTGGTTATCAGCGGTGTCATGATCGGTTACATCTGTTCTGCAGTTACAGATTTCGTAGTTACCTTTGCGGATGACTCCAATATCGTTAATCTTCACAACTGGTCACTAGGAAGTTTTTCAGGAATGTCCTGGGGTAATGTGAAAGTAATGGCAATAGTAGTTCTGCTCACAATGGTGATCGTGTTCTTTATGTCTAAGCCTATCGGTGCCTATCAGCTGGGTGAAGTTTATGCCCAGAATATGGGAGTGAATATCAAGCTGTTCCGCATAGGACTGATTCTCTTATCCAGTATTCTGTCTGCCTGTGTGACAGCTTTTGCAGGACCAATTTCTTTTGTTGGCATTGCAGTGCCTCACATTGTAAAAAGCCTGCTGAAAACAGCCAGACCGCTCCTTGTGATTCCGGCTTGCTTTCTGGGAGGGGCAGTATTCTGTCTTTTCTGTGATCTGATCGCCAGAACCGTATTTGCACCTACAGAACTCAGTATCAGTTCCGTAACAGCAGTGTTTGGCGCACCGGTTGTAATCTATATCATGATCCGCAGACAGAAGAGAAATTGATATAAAAAGCAGGAGTAGAATACGCTATCCGGGCAGATTACTATAAGATGCAGCATAAAAAAGGAAAACAGGAAAAAATATGTCAGAGAAAATAGCAGATGTAATAAAGGAAACAGAAAATAACAAAGCAGACCGGCAGGAACAGTATTTTTTCCGTACGGATCAGCTGACTGTGGGATATGACGGAAAACCTCTTATCAGAGAAATCAATATTCAGCTGAAAAAGGGAGAAATCCTCACTCTCATCGGTCCTAACGGTGCCGGAAAATCCACTATTCTTAAAAGCATCACCAGACAGCTTGCCACGATCAGTGGTACTGTTTATCTGGATAAAGAGAAAATGGCAAAGATGACCAATAAAGAGGTCTCTCAGAAACTGGCAGTCGTGCTCACAGAGCGTATGCGTCCGGAACTGATGACCTGCGAAGACATTGTAGCCACAGGGCGTTATCCTTATACAGGAACTTTGGGAATACTCTCCGCAGAGGATAAGACAAAGGTAAAGAAATCAATGGAAACCGTCCATGCATGGGATTTAAAAGACAGGGATTTTACAGCCATCAGTGATGGTCAGAGACAACGAATCCTTCTTGCCCGGGCTATCTGTCAGGAGCCGGAGATCATTGTACTGGATGAGCCGACTTCTTTTCTGGATATCCGTCATAAGCTGGAACTTCTTACCATTTTGAAACAGATGGTGCTGGATCATCAGCTTACAGTGATCATGTCGCTGCATGAGTTGGATCTTGCACAGAAAATATCTGATAAAGTTATCTGTGTACATGGAGAATATATAGAAAAATATGGTGCTCCGGAAGAAATCTTTACTTCTGAGTATATTCGGAAGTTGTATGGAATTACCAGAGGAAGCTATAATGCTGCTTTTGGATGTGTGGAGATGGATCCGCCCAGAGGTGAACCTCAGGTGTTTGTAATTGGCGGTAATGGAAGCGGAATTCCGTATTATCGAAAACTGCAGAGACAGGGAATTCCGTTTGCGGCAGGAGTGCTTCACACGAATGATGTAGACTGTCAGGTAGCCGGTGCACTTGCAGACCAGGTGATTACAGAGAAACCTTTCGAAAGTATTTCACAGGAATCTTATGATAAGGCTGTGGAATTGATGAAAAAATGTCAGAAAGTTATCTGTCCTCTGAAAGACTTCGGAACAGTGAATGCCGCAAACAGGGAACTGCTTCGCCTTGCGCGGGAGCTGGGAATACTGGCAGAGCTATAGGTTACTGTTCACTCCGTTCCCAGCAACACGCTTCGCGATGCACAGAATTTATGCTAATCGCATAAATTCGCGCAGTATGTCTCGGGTTTTCTGTGACCTTCGCTCACAAAAAACACCTCGCGGGATATTAGCAGTGAACAGTAACAGCTATAGTACATCGTTTTCGAAATAATATTATTATTTCATGTATATGTATGCTATAATGGATACCATCAATCATCCAAAGGAGAGAAATATGGATAAGTTATACATTGTTATCCCGGCATACAATGAGCAGGATAACATTGAACAGGTCATTAATGACTGGTATCCTGTTATAGAGAAGCATAACGGAAACGGTCAGTCACGTCTGATTGTCATTGATGACGGGAGCAAAGATTCTACATATGAAAAACTGAAACAGTGTACAAAGACACGCCCTCTGCTGATTCCGATAACAAAACCAAACGGCGGTCATGGTGCAACTGTGCTTTATGGCTATAAATATGCACTCAAAAATGGTGCAGATTACATTTTCCAGACAGATTCAGACGGCCAGACATTGCCGGAAGAATTTGAACCGTTCTGGAAACGAAGACAGAAATATGATATGGTCATCGGCTGGAGAAAAGACAGACAGGATGGAATATCACGTGTTTTTGTAACAAAAACTCTGAAACTGGTTATCCGTATCTGTTTTGGGGTAAATCTGACAGATGCCAACACTCCGTACCGTTTGATGAAAGCAGAGACGATGGCCAGGTACATACATCTGATTCCGAAGGACTTTAATCTTTCCAATGTACTTCTGGCTGTTATTTATAAGAAGAAGGGATGCAGCATCAAATTTCTTCCTGTCACATTCAGACCTCGTCAGGGCGGGGTGAATTCCATTAACATGAAGAAAATCTGTAAGATCGGAAAACAGGCGGTAATAGATTTTGTGAAATTGAACAGGATTATCCGCCGAACATAAAAAATGATGAAAAAAAACTGTTGTTCCTACAGTGATCGTGAGGAACAGCAGTTTTTTTATGTTATAGGAAATTACTCCGTAATGTTCCTATAACATAAAAAAGCCCTCCGGGCAGGATCGCACTGCGACGGAGAGGAATTATGTCGCTGAAGCGACCCGCCGCAGGCGGAGAATCCTGCAAGCAGGATTCTTTCTTGTATTTTCAGATAAATGTCGAATCATATCATAAGATGTCGGACGAAATAAATTGACATTTTCTTTAAACAAAATTACAATTATAGTTGTAATAAGACAGAAAACGGTATGTACCGATCTGCACACATCGGGTACATAACACACATAACACAACAAATCAACATATAACAAAACAACACACACAGGTAACAAGGTTACCACAAATGTAAAAATAATAATAGGGAGAAAAGAATAAGATGAACAAAATGAATGAATTGTGCGAAATGGAATTAACAGGTCGTTACGAGGAGAAACTTTCTGCTCTGAAAGCGGAAATCAGTGCAGCAGATGAGTATATCAGGCAGGATAACAGTGACCTGACGGAATTTGAGAACCGATATGAGCGCTTAGATATCCCGTATCGTGTAAAAAGATTTCTGGATGACTATATTGCGTGTATGCAGACAAAATATGAACGTCTTGCAGACCTGTGCTATCTGGCGGGAGAACAAGGATTATAAAAAAATCTTGTTTTATCTGTCGAAATAAAGTATTGTAGTAATATACTATATTTACGACAGATAAGGAGAAAATGCGTTATGTACAGAAAGAAAAATTTCATAAGTCTGGGAATAAGCCTGGTTCTGGCAGCAGGAATTACGGTAACACCTGTAACAGCAGCAGATTTCACAGATGGTACAGTTTCTGAATTTAATTCAGATGATGCAACAGAATTTGATGTACAACAGGAAACTGCGGATAATGCGGAGTTTGCATCAGATACAGAGGATAGCATTTCGGACAAAGCAGGTTCAAATGAAGCAGATTCAGACGAAGAAGTCTTTGCAGAGGCTGTAATTCCGGACGAAAACGGTGCTGTGGATAACAGACAGCTTCTGGAGAAATATCTGAATGACATTCTGTACGGACAGGATCCGGACACACAGCCAGCAGCTTCTCTGGGTGAGGATGTACTGAATGGACAGCAGCAGACCTTATATGAGGAACTTAAGAGTAAAATCAGCGCAGTGGCATCGAAAGGTGGTTCTACCAGGTTTAAAGTCAGTTCAGATCTGGGACTGACCTGGCAGACAACAGCAAGCGGTAATGCGCTCAAAAGAGAAGTAGCCGCACACCTTAATGAACTGGATATTTCAAAGATTATCGATTGCCTGGCTGTAGATTGTCCATATGAATTGTACTGGTACGAAAAGACTGCGGCTACTACCTGGCAGTATGGTTACAGCACAAAGGCAACAGGAAACAAAACAACTGTAAAAATTGAAAATCTTTCCATATCTATGCCGGTGATCAGCAGTTATGCTTCCGGTAAATATAAAGTAAATGCAGGGATTGTACAGCTTGCAAAAAGTGCAGCAGAAAATGCCAGAATGATCGTAAAAGAATTTCAGGGTTATACAGAGACAGAAAAGCTGTACGGATATAAAGAAATGATCTGCTACCTGACTTCCTACAATGATGATGTGACGGAGGATGATGAATACGGAGATCCATGGCAGTTAATCTATGTTTTTGACGGAGATGACAGTACTAATGTGGTCTGTGAAGGTTATTCCAAGGCATTTCAGTATCTGTGCGATCTCAGTGACATTACTTGCTATACAGTGACCGGTATGATGAATGGCGGTACAGGTGAAGGTCCTCATATGTGGAATATTGTGGCAAATAACGGCAAATATTATATGGCAGATATCACAAACAGCGATGAAGGAACAGTTGGAGAAGACGGAGGTCTGTTTCTGGATACTCCGATCTCAGGAAGTATTTCCCGGGGTTATACATATGCGACAGACAGTGCGAATATATATTTTGCATATGACAAAGAAGCAAAGAGCTTATATGGAACCAGAAAAAATTCCATTCTTTATATGACGCAGGAAACGTATTCTGCTGATGATCTGACTGCAAAACCAGCAAAAACTTCAATTACAGGTATATCAAACAGGACTGCCGGAAAACTTGTGATTACATGGAAAAAGGCAAAGAGTGCAGACGGATATGAGATCTATCGCCGGGCAGGAACCACTAATCCATACGTAAGAGCAGCGGTAATTAAATCCGGTTCAACTACAAAATACACAAATGCAAAACTGAAAAAAGGACATACATATTATTACAGAATCCGTTCATACAGATATGATGAGAATGGAAGAAAGATATACAGCGGCTGGTCAACAGTAAAGAAGCAGAAAGTAAAATGAAATCGGTAATCAGAAAAAGACACAAAGGATAACGTGGATAAAACAATGATGAAAGTACTTTCGTAAAAACAGAGTACACAGTTTCAGGGGATTTTCTTGTCATATGTGGAACATCATGATACAATGAGACACGATATGACAGAGAGAACCCCTGAAATTTTATTATGTTATAAGAAATTACTCCATAATGCTCTTATAATATAATAAAGCAGTATTTTTATAATGCTGTAAATATCTGGAAAATATGGGAGGAATAAATATAAATGTGTGGAATTGTTGGATTTACAGGTAATCATCAGGCAGCACCTATATTATTATATGGTCTGTCCAGACTTGAATACAGAGGTTATGATTCAGCGGGACTTGCAGTTCGCGACGGCGAAGGTGATATAGAGGTTATTAAAGCGAAAGGCAGACTGAAAGTTCTTGCAGATAAAACTAATAATGGAGAATCTGTACCTGGAACATGTGGTATCGGACATACCCGTTGGGCGACACATGGAGAACCCTCTGAGACAAATGCGCATCCCCATATGAGTGATGACGGTAACGTAGTAGCAGTTCATAATGGAATCATTGAGAATTATCAGGAACTGAAAGACAAACTGATCCGCAATGGCTATGAGTTTTATTCATCTACAGACACTGAAGTAGCAGTTAAACTTGTAGATTATTATTATAAGAAATATCTCGGAACACCGGTAGATGCCATTAACCATGCAATGGTCCGTATCCGCGGTTCCTATGCTCTTGCGATCATGTTTAAAGACTACCCGGGAGAGATTTATGTGGCAAGAAAAGACAGCCCGATGATCCTTGGGGTGGAGAACGGTGAATCTTACATTGCATCCGATGTTCCTGCAATTTTAAAATACACCAGAAATGTATATTATATTGGAAATCTGGAGATGGCTCGTATCAGAAAAGGGGAGATCACGTTCTACAATCTGGATGGTGATGAGATCCAGAAAGAGCCGAAAACAATTGAATGGGATGCAGAAGCGGCGGAGAAAGCGGGATTTGAACATTTCATGATAAAAGAAATTCATGAACAGCCGAAAGCAGTTCGGGATACTTTGAATTCTGTACTCAAAGATGATCGTATTGATCTCTCAGAAGTAGGTCTTACAGATGAGGAGATCAAAAAAATCAGCCAGATTTATATTGTAGCCTGTGGCTCTGCTTACCATGTGGGAATGGCAGCCCAGTATGTGATTGAAGATCTGACAAGGATTCCGGTACGTGTGGAATTGGCATCGGAATTCCGATACAGAAATCCGATTTTAGATCCGGAAGGTCTTGTGATCATTGTCAGTCAGTCAGGGGAAACAGCAGACAGCCTTGCGGCACTTCGTGAGGCGAAACAGAGAGGTATCCGTACACTGGGAATTGTCAATGTGGTAGGTTCTTCCATTGCCAGAGAAGCGGATAATGTTTTTTACACTCTGGCGGGACCGGAAATTTCTGTAGCAACTACCAAGGCATACAGTACTCAGCTGATTGCCTCCTATGCACTGGCAGTGCAGTTTGGAAAAGTCAGAGAACAGATTACAGAAGAAAAATATCAGGAGCTGATCGCAGAGCTGAAAACACTTCCGGATAAGATTGCCAAGATCATTGAAGATGACAAAGAGCGTATCCAGTGGTTTGCGGCTAAGCAGGCAAATGCCAGGGATGCTTTCTTTATCGGGCGTGGTATTGACTATGCCATCAGTATGGAAGGCAGCTTGAAGATGAAAGAAGTCAGTTATGTACACACAGAAGCTTATGCGGCCGGAGAGCTGAAACATGGCACAATCTCTCTGATTGAGGACGGAACTCTTGTGATCGGAATTCTCACGCAGAATCATCTCTATGAGAAAACAGTCTCCAATATGGTAGAATGTAAGAGCCGCGGTGCATACCTGATGGGACTCACCACATATGGACATTATAATATAGAAGATACTGCAGATTTCACAGTTTATATTCCGAAAACAGATCCACACTTTGCAACTTCACTGGCAGTTATTCCTTTGCAGCTGCTTGGCTATTATGTCAGCGTAGCCAAAGGCCTGGATGTAGATAAGCCGAGAAATCTGGCTAAGAGTGTAACTGTAGAATAGTGCCGGGAAAACAATACAATATGTAGCGTAATGCCACAGACTGTAAAGGATTAATACGGTCTGCGGCATTTTTTTCAAAATCCCAGAATCTCATGAAAATAGATCTGATTTTGAATAACAGAAGGATGTTCCGGTTTCAGTGTTCTGGCTTTCCGGTGAAATTCAAAAGCTTCTTTGTGCATTCCGGATTTGTCCAGACATACACATAATTGCAGAAATGGTATGAAATTATGGCAGTCCGGAATATAGAATCCTCCGTTTTGGTTGTTGTCCGGTGCAAGAAGTGCCTGATGATACCAGTGAGCTGCCATGGAAAAGTTCTGTTTCATAAAAAATATTTTCCCAATCTCACAGCATATTTCGGCTCTTGGAATATCTGATATGAAACTGTGAAACAGTATCTCAAGAGCATGCTGGTCATTGCCTGATGCCTGATAACAATAGGAGAGAACCAGACAACTGTCCAGTCTGTTTTCAATCCAGCCGTCTGGCTCTTTCAGAAATTTTTTCAGAACACAGATGGCATACTCGTATTGCTTATGGTAAAAAAGTTCCCGGCCATAATAAAATAAGTCTCTGGGTTCCAGAGGCTCTCCTTCTTCGATCATCTGTTGATAGATGTGCAGATTTCGAAAGGAAGAGCAGGGTTTTATTTTGCGATGTTCAATCTGTATGGGAGAATAAAGGATGTTCCCGGTGGGAATGATGGATTCATGAACTCTTCCCCGCCATCTGAAATTTCGGGAAGTTTTTAAGATGCGTTCTCTGTAACAGGAGAATGCAGCATGATTCCATTCATCGAAATCTGTGACATAATCCATCATAACCATATCTGTGTTCGGACTCAGTGTTTCTTTTAATTGTTTTAGTCTGTACAGATTTTCCTGAGTGATCATGTCGTCTGCATCCAGCCACATCCAGTAATCAGTACTGACTTTTTCCGAAATAAAATTCCGGGCAGCAGAAAAATCATTTTTCCATGGAAAATCATAAACTTCTGCTGTAAATTCTCTGATAATTTCTTTGGTCCTGTCTGTAGAACCGGTATCACAGATAAGAATTTTGTCTACAATTTCTTTCATGGGTTTCAGGATACGCGGCAATACTTTTTCTTCATTTTTTACAATCATACAAAGGCTGAGAGAAATCATGGAAGATAATTTAAAGCACCTTTTGAGAAAATCAGGAGGAGCATTTGCCCCTCCTGAGGTTTAAGTTGCAAGAAGTCCGGCTGCGCGGAGATTTGCGAGAAGCTGATTAAATTGGGTTACAATATCTGTCTGACCTGTGGCATCTGCTACGGCCGCTGCCGGAGCTACAGTACCGGCAGGTCCGGTAGCACCAGTGGCTCCAGTAGGTCCGGCAGGCCCGGCAGCACCAGTAGGTCCGATAGGCCCGGCAGGGCCAGTAGGTCCGATAGCTCCGGAAGGTCCGGCAGCGCCAGTGGCTCCGGTAGCTCCGACAGGTCCGGTAGCGCCAGTGGCTCCAACAGGTCCGACAGGACCTGGGTAGCCTTGAAGTCCGGGTTCACCCTGGGGGCCCTGAGGTCCCATTGGACCAACGGGACCGGGACAGCCTCTGGGTCCGGTAGGACCAGGACAACCGCGCGGCCCCTGAGGTCCCTGACAGTCACAGCTGCAACGATTGTTATTGTTACAACAGGATGTACCGGATAATTCCGGATCATCTGAGGTATGACGACTAAACAGCATAGAAAAGTATCACCTCTGGAAAATCTTATATCGTCAGACTAGACAGTCTGCCCGGCAGACTGTAATTTTACAGGACATTCCGGCAGTTGTCGTGGAATCTGACAATAATAGATTGCAGTTCTCGATATTAGTATATGTTTCATATGTGAGTTTGTGACTTACTATTGTATAACTGTCAACTACCCATTACCTAAAGGCAATGGGCTTGTAACTGCCCAGTCGTAGTAACGGTTTACGCCTTCGACCTTTTATCCCCAATAGGTATTGCTATCTAAAGTGGCGCTACATCATAGGGTGGTTGACAGCATCCTTTACAGACAAGATATACTCATCTGTAACTGTATCAGATACTAAACTTCCCATGCTATACAGCAAACATTCTTTTACGGGTAAGATTTTACGCAATACGCGAGTTTTTTACTTTATAGGAAAGAAATATAAAAACTGCTGTGGAAGATAAGTTTATTTTCCTGACAGGATAATTATCAAAAATGAAAAGAGTCTGATGCATAAAATATATAGGTTTATGCGTTGGATTCTTTTTTGTCTCTTGCCCAATAAGTTCCGGTATGCTATGATAAACAAAAGCATATTTTCTAATTATCTAAATCTATGTAACTGTCCGGTATTTTCAACAGTTACAGCCAAATCTCAATTCATATACAGATCATGAATCTGTTCTTTCAGAAAAGTCATGCTTTAATTTTCACTATTTATTTTTAGCAGGAGTTTTCTAAAAGACAGGAACTCCTGAACATATTTATTAAGGTGGTTATAAGATGCTGTATAAGAAGACAGAAAAGCTATCAATAATAAAGAGGGAGGGTGAGATAATGGGTATGTTTGTAAATCCGAATGCTGCAGCATTTCAGTGTGCAGTCAATTCAGAAGTATATATAGACAAAACGGGATTATTGGAATATACAAATAAAGTATTGGGCACAAATGCCAGGTTTATATGTAACAGTCGTCCGCGCAGATTCGGGAAATCTGTTACTGTAGATATGCTGACTGCATATTACAGTAAAGGATGCGACACTGAAAAAATGTTTTCAGGACTGGAAATCAGCAAATGTCCGGATTTTTACGAACATTTAAATAAATATGATGTCATTCATTTTGATGTACAATGGTGCTGTATATCAGCAGGTTCCAGTGAGAATTTAATTTCATATATCACGAATATCGTTGTTTCCGAATTAAGAGAGACTTATCCTGAAGTCAATCTGGTGGAAAACAGCACTATATATGGAGCAATGGCACGCATTAATACTGTATTAGGAAAACAGTTTATTGTAATCATTGATGAATGGGATGTTCTGATTCGTGATGAAGCCCATAATCAGGCAGCACAGGAAATGTATATTGACTTTCTCAGAAACATGTTTAAAGGAATTGAGGCATCAAAATATATCGCACTTGCATATCTGACCGGAATTTTACCGATAAAGAAATTAAAAACCCAGTCTGCCTTAAATAATTTCACCCAGTTTACAATGCTTAATGCCGGCCCATTGACACCATATATCGGTTTTAATGAAGACGAAGTAATCGATTTGTGTGAAAAATATGAGATAGATTTTGCAGAAGTGAGGCGGTGGTACGATGGTTACCGTCTTGGAGATTACCATGTATATAATCCCAATGCGTTAGTAAATCTGACAATCATGCGAACATTTCAAAGCTACTGGTCACAGACAGGAACCTATCTGTCAATCCTGCCACTGATCAACATGGATTTTGATGGTCTGCGGACATCCATCATAGAAATGCTGTCCGGTTCCTCTGTAGAAGTAAATGTCAATGAATTTCAGAATGATATGGTCAGCTTCGCAGACAAAGATGATGTATTGACTCTGTTGATCCACCTGGGTTACCTTGCCTACGACCAGAGAACCCAGAGAGCTTATATTCCCAATGAAGAAATCCGTCAGGAATTTCGTGCCGCAACCAAACGAAATAAATGGAACGAACTGATTGAATTCCAGCAGGAATCTGAGAAACTACTGGAAGCTACCTGGGAAATGGATGCAGAAACAGTTGCTGAACAGATAGAGAAAATCCATGCAGAATACACATCAGTGATTCAGTACAATAACGAGAATTCCCTGAGCAGCGTACTCAGTATTGCGTACCTAAGTGCAATAAAATACTATTTTAAGCCAATCCGGGAACTCCCGACAGGAAGAGGCTTCGCAGATTTCGTCTTCATCCCCAAACCACTGTACAGAGACTATTATCCTGCATTACTCGTCGAACTGAAATGGAACAAAGACGCAGAAACTGCTCTGAATCAGATAAAAGAACGAAAATATCCAGAGTCATTACAGCAGTATACAGGAGATATTTTGCTGGTGGGGATCAACTACGATAAAAAAGAAAAAGTTCATCAGTGTGTAATCGAAAAATGGTTTCCACTGTGTATATAGAACGTAACTTCAAAAGAATCATATAAGTTATGAGAAAAGACATTCTACCCCAGTGGATGGAATGTCTTTTTTATATAATTTTTAGCTTGCATCTATGTAAAATTGATATCAGAAAATCCCCTCTTTTTATGTTGACATTACTAAAAGCAAGACTATAATGAAAACCGAAAAAAGAATCTGACACGATTGGAAAGGGGAAGTTAATTATGAGTACAGTTTTGCCAAGAGAAGAAGCAGTAGAAACAATTTTTTCTAAAATTTTGGCTTCGCCGGAAGCATCCGGACGATTAAGCGGAGTTTTTTATGACCATATAGATGACGACCATCGTCTGACAGATAATGACAGAGATCATTTCCTGCAGGTATTGTTTCATGCGTACCAGAACGGTGATATCAGTGCACTGCTGTTGGAATTATGCGGCAGAAGTATGTTTGACCTGTTAAGGGAGGCTTATCTGATCCCGAAGAAATTCCACGGAAAAGCAGGAGAGAACCCGGTGCTCCTTACAGATGCAGCCGGAGAACTTCTTCCCGGGGAAAAGGTTTCAGCCAGAGAATATGCAAAATTCAAGGAAACATATGAACATCATGAATGTGCCCCCAGATCTGCGCTGTATCTTGCAGATGGTTATGATCTTGTCCGTACCTATACAGAAGGTCTGAACATTACAGAAGAAAAAGATAACCGTAAACGTGGTGTCCTGGCTCTTTATGCACTTCCCGACACCTGTAAACTGGGTCTGACAGAAGCACAGGCATATGCCGTTGTATGGGATGCTTTCCAGAAGATTCAGGAAGAAGCCCCAAGAGCCATGGTATACTACGGACAGGAAACAGGTCTGAAGAAAGAGAATCCGGATAAACCCTATGATGAAATTGGAATTCTTCTTCCTATCCATGAATTTGAGAAAAAAATGCTGCAGCATTTAGACGAGATTGACGGAATCGTACTGGCATGCAGAGAGAAAATGATGGAGAAAGCAGGAAATGACAGTCTGCAGCTCTAAAAATAAGGAAGTGATTAAAATGCCGCAGGAAGTGATTAAAAAGAATCATATGGATGTTGCTTGGCATGAATACACAGATGAAAATGGAGAAAATATACCTGTTTCAGATGCCAGTATTGCAGAAAAAGCATCTATTATCGGACGTGTGGGGATTATGTTTCTCTCATGCGGTACCGGAGCCTGGAGAGTAAGAAGTTCCATGAACACATTGGCAGAAGCACTTGGCATTACATGTACGGCGGATATTGGTCTGATGTCTATTGAATATACATGCTATGACGGAGAAGAAGGCTTTACCCAGTCACTGTGCCTGACCAATACCGGAGTAAATACCTTAAAGTTAAACCGTTTGGAACACTTTATCCGGAACTTTAAAACAGAAGGGAAACATATGTCAGGGGAACAGCTGCATACTTTCCTTGATAATATTGAAAAAACACATGGTCTCTATTCCCCGCCTGCACTGGGACTTGCAGCAGCAATCGCATGCTGTGGATTTACATTTCTGCTGGGAGGCGGTCCGATTGAGATGTTCTGTGCATTTGTGGGTGCAGGAATTGGTAATTATCTTCGCTGTAAACTGACAAAATATCATTTTACATTATTCTTATGTATTGTATCCTCTGTATCCTTGGCATGTTTTGCATATGCAGGTATGCTCAAACTGGGAGAAATACTGTTTGGGATTTCTGTTCAGCATGAGGCCGGATATATCTGTGCCATGCTGTTCATCATACCGGGATTTCCATTCATTACCAGTGGTATTGACCTTGCCAAACTGGATATGCGTTCCGGAATGGAACGTCTGATGTATGCTTTGATCGTTATTCTGGTAGCAACTATGTCAGCGTGGATCATGGCCCTGATTCTGCATCTGAAACCTGTAAATTTTATGAAACTTTCGCTGACAATGAGCCAGTGGATTCTATTCCGGATTCTTGCCAGCTTTTGCGGAGTATTTGGATTCTCCATTATGTTTAACAGCCCGGTACGTCTGGCAGTTGCAGCAGCCGGGATAGGAGCAGTGGCCAATACCCTGAGACTGGAGCTGGTGGATCTTGCCAATATTCCTCCTGCAGCCGCTGCATTTATCGGTGCACTTACTGCGGGACTTCTGGCGTCGTTGCTGAAGAATAAAGTTGGATATCCAAGGATATCTGTAACAGTTCCGTCAATCGTCATCATGGTTCCGGGTCTGTATTTGTACAGAGGATTTTATAATCTTGGAATCATGTCATTATCGGTAGCTGCATCCTGGTTTGCATCTGCAATCCTTATCATTGCTTCATTGCCGCTGGGACTGATCTTTGCACGTATTCTGACTGACAGATCATTCAGATATTGTACCTAATCCGGCAATTGATTTGGCAATTATTTTTAAAATCATTAAAAAAACCATGTATCTTTTGTGTATTGTGTGGTGGGTTTGGGTTACTGAAAATCGTGAAAAATCGACGTTAAACTGCAATGATTACAGTGATAGTTCCGGATGAACCTGTGATCAACAGGACAACAGGTTTCGGACGTTTAAGAGCCCGCTCCGTAAAGCAGACAAAAACTTCTGTGACATTACAGTGGAATATAATCAAAGATGCAGATGGCTGCTTCATATACGAAAATCACTGCAATACCGGCACAAAATCCTACAAATACAAAAAACCTGCCACCATCACCAACGGCGCTACAGGCACATGGACACAGAAGCAGTTGCCGAACAATAGAGAAAATCCATGCAGAATACGCCTCAGTGATCCAGTACAACAACGAGAATTCCCTGAGCAGTGTACTCAGTATTGCTTACTGATATAGTGTCGTTAGAATTATCAAAGGAGTCTGATGCATAAGTGAAAACTTATGCGCCGGGCTCTTTTGTTTTGAAAAAATTTCAGGATTATTGATTTAGATCAAGCGCCTGGCAAGACAGAAAACGAAAGATGTAGTATAATATATTGTGACAATAAAAGTGGTACAATCTTTCATATCAGAAAGCGAAACACTGAATTGAGAAAAAGTGATTATTATAAGAAGGAGAGAGTGCGTATGAAGAGAAAACTAATGGCTCTTATGCTGGCGGGAATCATGGTGATACAATCAGCAGGCACATCATGGGCAGCAGAATTCACAGATGGAGTGAATGTGGAATATGGAGATTCGTCAGAAAATGTTAATGAAGAAGCATTTTCTGACGAGCAAACGGAAGCAGAAAATTTTGAAGATGATTCTCCTGAAAAAGATCTGACAGAAGAAGCAGAAGTACCTGCAATGGCATCTGGTAGCACATCGGACGAAAATTTAGAAGTATCATTTAATAATGGGACACTTACCATTAGTGGAAGTGGGATGATTACTCAAACATCAGTAAAGAATTGTGGACATTCATTAAGTGAAATAAAGAAGGTAATTATAAAAAAAGGAATAACAAGTATCGGAGCGTGTGCGTTTTATGTTTGCAGTAGTTTAAACAGCATAGAAATCCCGAACAGTGTAACGAGTATCGGGAATTATGCGTTTTATAGTTGCAGTAGTTTAAACAGCATAGAAATCCCGAACAGTGTAACGAGTATCGGGGATTATGCGTTTTATAGTTGCAGTAGTTTAAACAGCATAGAAATCCCGAACAGTGTAACGAGTATCGGATGGGGTGCGTTTGAGGATTGCAGTAGTTTAAACAGCATAGAAATCTCGAACAGTGTAAGGAGTATCGGGGAGTGGGCGTTTGCTGGTTGCAGTAGTTTAAACAGCATAGAAATCCCGAACAGTGTAACGAGTATCGGATGGGGTGCGTTTGAGGATTGCAGTAGTTTAAACAGCATAGAAATCTCGAACAGTGTAAGGAGTATCGGGGAGTGGGCGTTTGCTGGTTGCAGTAGTTTAAACAGCATAGAAATCCCGAACAGTGTAACGAGTATCGGATGGGATGCGTTTGAGGATTGCAGTAGTTTAAACAGCATAGAAATCCCGAACAGTGTAAGGAGTATCGGGGATTGGGCGTTTGATGGTTGCAATAGTTTAACTGATGTATATTACACTGGAAACAAAACACAGTGGGAGAAAGTAGATATTAGCTCATATGGTAATCAACAATTATCGAAAGCAACAATCCACTATAATAGCACAATATCCACAAATAAAAAGTTCAATTTGAGCATCAAATCCCCTGCCATTCTGGGAAATCAAAATTCAATTTCCGTAGATTTCGAAGCATCAACTCCAGGCAATGTAGCGAATGAGGAGAAGGCAATTACCTGGAAGTCAAGTAACCCTGCTATTGCAGAGATAGACAAAAATGCAACAGGGTTAATAGACAGCGTTGATGGCAACCGTGCATCTGGCTGGATAAGCTTATTAGCTTATGACGTAGGTGAAGTAACTATAACAGGAACTACACAGGATGGAAGAACTGCAAGTATAGAAATCAATGTAGAACCGAAACTGCAGACTCAGACCACAATAATTAACATTTCAGAAAAAAAATCAGTTACTCTGTGTTCCGTAGAGCTTGAAAAAGGAAATAAGGAATATCTGGAAAGGTTCATGAAGAACTTAAAGATTCAGGATACAGGTTCTTATTTAGCAGGGCCATATGTAACGATTGATAAAACGGAATACCGTATCTCAGATGATGGAAAGAAAGCAGAACTGATCTGCACGTTTACTCCGATAGGGAATGGAAGTGAATCTAGCAAAATTACATGTACAAGTCCAAATGGACAGAAAATTACAGTGTCAGTCGGTAAGAACGGCAGTCACACTGAATCCCTGACTGCAACAGCCGCTTTTGGTGACAAATCAAAGAAAAAGACCTTACACTGGACTAAAGATGGTTATAATGAGAAAGAAATAGAAGTTAATGTGCAGATTTATAATCCTTCAGGAACAGTTAATCTGAATGAGTTAAGTGTGGAACTGAAGAATTTGAAGATGTTTAAAGTAAAAGATGCGTCAAAAGTAACCAATATAGGCTCTGATTATACTTATGATCTGAATATGGATCAGTCCATAAATGAAGGGAAAACAATCACCGTTAAATTGACATTGGTAAAGAAGGGAGTAACATGGTGGAAACCGAATGACAGCAGTGTACATTCCGGAGAAATTATTGTTACAGTTACCGGAAATAACAAAAAGGGAAACAGTATCAGCGGAACCGCTGCTTTAAATGTAAATTATCAGAACGACCTGAAAAAAACAGATGATGAACAAAAAGCAGAGCAGGAAGCAGAAAAAAATGCAGAGAAGTCTTTAGCAGATGCAGTAGATTCTTTTGTGGATCTCAGTGATAAAATGGCACTTGATCCTGATATTGAAAAATATATTGGTCACAATCAGTTTGAAGGATTAAAATTATTGATTTATTCAGAAATTGCAATGGCAAATATTTCCAAAGAATATTTTACAGCCTCCGGTTTGTCCGATGAAGTTGCAGAGCGGATGATGAAACAGTTTTTGGGATATGAAAAGCCGAAATTTGGGATAGCAAGTAAAGAAGTACCTGTTGAAGTAGTTGTGCAGGGACTGAACAATAAGCTGTATCAGTTCAGATTTGACTGTGATGTTTCTGTATATTCTTATGACGGTTCACCATTTGGAATCAACGGTGGCATTACAACTAAAATGTGGCTGGTTTCTGAACCGAACCAAAAGCAAGAAGAAATTCTCTGCGATAAAGGATTAATTAATGAAGCAGATTTGGACAGCTTCTGCCAGAGCTTATGGAAAGCAGCAGAATCATCAATAAAAAGTGCATACAAAGAAATCTGGGGCAGTAATGCAGATAAACTTGCCAATGAAGTCATCGAGGACAGTATCGACAGTATCGCCAGCAAGGCAGCAAAATACGGTCTGGAGAGACCGGTTAAAATGCTTCTGGAGAAACTTTATGAAAGAAAACTGAAAGGCAGATTTTCATCAGGCTTTTTCAATCTGTTGATTTATCCTTCTAAAAAAGCTGTGATAAAATGCCCTGTAGATGTTTATGTATACAATTCCGATAATGTTCTGGTAGGAAGCATTGTTTCTGATAAGGCAACGATTATAGGGGATGGTGTAGCCCTCTGGACGGTGGGGGATGACAAATATGTTCAGTTATTTAATGATACCTATCGTCTGGTTTATAAAGCAACAGGCACCGGAACCATGGACATTAATATTTATGACCAGTTAGCAAACAATTACAATTACAGAAACTGTGAGTTCACTCAGATACCATTAAGTCCGAACATGAAGTATTCGCAGTCGATTAATGATGAACTGATGACAGATTCCGGCAATTATAAGGTGCAGTCTGATAATGGCACAATAATCAATGTAACAAAAGAGCAGAATTTATATGAAACGACCACAATCATTGAAACACCAACACCTACTGCAACGCCTACACCTGCCGCAACACCTACACCTACCGCAACACCTACACCTATAGTGACAGTGACACCTACTGTAACACCTACAGTGACAGTAACTCCTACTGCAACACCTACACCTGCAGTTTCACCAGATAAAAAACCTTCAGTACCGAAGTTAAGCAAGATAACTACATTATATAATTCAATTACAGTCAAATGGAACGCAGTTTCTGAAGCTGATGGCTATCAGGTTTATCGAAAGGTGAATTCCGGTAAGTGGAAAGTTGTAAAAAATACAACCGGAACTTCCTATAAAGACAAAAATGTAAAAGCCGGTTACAAGTATTCTTATACAGTAAAGGCTCATAAAAAAGTAAATGGCAAAAAAGTGTATAGTGGATACAACAAAAAGGGGTTATCAGGGAAACTGAATACGGTTGTTTCTTTGTCCGTTAAAAATAAAACAGTATCTATAAGCTGGAAGAAAACAACAGGTGCAACAGGATATTATATTTATCGGTCAGGAAGCAAAAACGGTAAGTTCAGTAAGATAAAAACGATTACCAGTGGGAAAACTTTAAAATATACAGACAAAAAAGTGAAAACCGGAAATACATATTATTATAAAGTAATTCCTTTCAAAAAAATTAACAGTAAGGCAGTAAAGAGTGCAAGTAGTACAATAAAGAGTATTGTATTAAACAAAACAGCTCCGACACCTACCCCAACGTCAGGCATTACAAAGAAATATTCTCCAGCAGCACAGAAACTGATTAATTATCTGATAAAAGCTGGAGAAAAATGGGAAGGTTCAATGGGAGGCACAAATTATACTATACATTATTTTGAAGTTGGAAAAGGAAATGTGACATTTCAGTATCAGAAGGCTTACAGTGATCAGCCCAGTGTACTCTGGATGTCTTATACTTTAAATTCGGAGACAAATTCAAAGTACAGGGAAGAGATTACACTTCATTGGATGGAACGATATGATTCTTCTGCTTCGAATATGAATGAAATATCAGTTAATTATGCGATAAATACTAATAATAATGTAGTTGGAGGAGATATTTTGATGGATTCATTTACTAAAGAATCACGAATTAAATTTCATAATCGCTACTGGAATTTAAAAGAATATACTTTGGAACAGATGAACGAAAAAGGAAACAAACGTTTGCAAGAAGCAATGCCGCTATTTGAATCCTGCCTGAAAAAGGGTGATTCTGGTGTAACTATGTCAGATTTGGGTTTTACAAAGTATAATTTTTAAATTTCTTATAAGATACTCAAAAAAGATTTAAGAAAAATAGCAAAACTAAGAAAGAATGTTTTATAGAACAAAAGATACATTGGAGAAATGAGTATGAAAAAGAAAGTATATAAGATGCTAATTTTTGCATGTATTATTTTAGGAGTATTATTATTGCATAGCGGTGTTAGGGTTGAAGCTTCTGAAATTCATGCATTATGTGTAAGCGGTTATCCGTTGGGAAATAATAACAGTGAACTGATGTATGACCGTATTGTAGAAAACAAACTTCAAGGATATAAAGCAGGAAAATACGTGAAGCAATATACCTATAATTCTGAGAAACCAGAAAATGGAGGTGGTTCATCAGAAAGTGATTTTGATTCTAAAATATCAGAAGTAATTCAAAATTCATCCAGTAGAGACATTTTGATATTTTACTATTACGGACATACAGTATCTGATGGAACTGGAAGTTCTTTGGGATTTGCTTTGACAGGTTCCAAGAAAGCTTGTGATACTTGGTATAGATGGCAACATCTTGCTTTAATGTTGGCACAATTTCCAGGGAAAATATATGTAATCCTTGACACTTGTCATGCTGAAGATTTCTGGACACAAGGGGTTAGTTCAATTCTGAACCAAACAGTGAGAGAGAAATTTTCGTGTCTGCTTGCATGTGGTTCGAATGAAAGCAGTAACTATGGACCGAAGCTTTTGTTTACTACACCAAGAAAATTGGTTGATGCCAAGTATTATGGAAGTTTTACTTTCAACATAGGAAAAGCTCTTGGATATTGGAACGGTATACTGGCAGCAGACAGAAGCAAAAATGGATATGTGACATTAAATGAATTATATGCATATGTCGAAAAGCATATATCAGGATTTGATAAAATGACAGTAAAAACATATGGCGGATACTTGGATGAACCTTTATTTCATTATAATGTTGCCATAGATCATACAAAGCTTTCCATGAATATAAAAGATCAGAAAAAACTTTGTGCATATGTAACAGGGACAAAAGTGAAAGCAAAATGGACATCGAGCAATACATCTGTTGCTACAGTAAATTCTGGAGGAAAGGTGGTTGCCCAAAATCCTGGAACAGCGGTTATTACTGCAAAAATAAATGGAACAGAAGCTACATGTACTGTAAAAGTAAAAGATGTGAAATATACTCTATCGCAATTTGAAGATTATAACAGACTCAATAAATTGGTTCATTGTTTTGATATACCTATTGGTTTCTGTGCAAATCCGGCAATGAATGTAGGAAAGAAGCCTTCTGGCGTAGATTCCAAATTTATGATAGCATGCAGCGCATGGCATGTGGATGAAAAGTATTGGAAGGAAATTCCTGGAGTAGAAGGTTATGGTGAGTTTTCGATTGATGGCAAATATGTTGAACAGGAATGTAAAAAATTATTTGGGAAAAGTTGTTCAATAATGAAACTGACAGAATCTTTTATATTTGCGACACGAAAAGGAAATAAGATAAACCTTCCAGGATGGTCATCACCGTATAATGTAACAAGCAGAATCACTGGAATTGTGCAAAAAACGGCTCTGTCTTATCAGGTATATGTAACTTATACTGCAAAATCAGTTTATGGAAATTTAAGTATATCGGGAAAGCAAACAAAAGCGGTATTTACTGTAAAAAAAGTTCAGACAGCTCCTCATGGATATTATGTATCTGGATTCAAATTTTCATAAGAAAAAGTGTAAATGAGAAGCAAAAAGAATAAAGTTAAAGGAATATTTACGGATGAAAGCAGAAAAAAGTGAAATTATTGTGTTTTTCAGGGATATAATCGGAATCAAAGATAAATATGCACTGGAACAGCTTGGCAATCATTCCAGAAGATGGACGTTAAAGGCAAAATGCATTTTACTTAAGGAAAAAGATGTGGTTTCGGAAGTTTCTTTTCTGTATCAGCGTGGAGGAGTAGTAAAAGCATATTATGCGCTGGATAAAGAGGGAAAAAACAGAATCCATTGTTTTGCGCATCATGTGGGTGAGCCTGTTACCGGGATTGTGAATCTGGACAGACATATGGTTTCACTTCTGACTGTGGAGGCAGTTAGAGACTGTGAGTTGATTTCTATCTCTGCAGACTGCCTCAGAGAACTGGTACAGAGCTGTCAGGAAATTGCTCTGGCGTGTAACCGTATGATCGGAATCAATGTTATCAGGAATATGGAATATGAAAAAGTGATCACTTCCAGCAGAGTGGAAGACAGGTATCGTTATTTTCTGGAAATTTATCCGGATCTGGTAGAAAAAGTAAGCAAAAAGGATATTGCTTCCTATCTTAATATGACACCTGAGAGTCTGAGTCGCTTATTAAAAAATATGAAAAAAGAAAATTCTGAACAGTGATTTCGCTGTATGCAGAGGTAATCTTGCATACATGGAAATAAATTTACAGCAAACGGAGGATAAAACATGAAGAGAAAAGTTTTAACAATGTTGTTAGCAGTAACAATGTCAGCGACAGTGGGAAGCCCTGTCTGCGCTGCAGATTTTACAAGTGGAACGGAGAATGTATCTGAATTTTCCGGGAATGTTGTGGACAGTGAGAATGCATCAGAAAATACAGCAGATGTGGATACTGCATCTGAAGAGGTAAATGAGACTATGGATGCAGAAGAATCGGAAGATTCACAGAAATCAGATATGCCGGAATTTACAGATGAAGAAAGCGCAGATGACGAAGACTCGATTCCGGAATTTAATGATGACCAGGAAGATATACTCACAGACAGTGCGGGAAAGCCAGGTACTTCTGCGAAATATCCTTCCATGAAAAAAACAGGAAATGTATATACAGCGACTGTAAAGAATGCAACAGAAAAGAATTATGTAAAATTTGTTCCAAACAAAACAGGAAAATATGTGTTAAAGATGACAATTACATCCCAATATGGAACTTATACAAATAGTGTCTATGATGCATATAATTCTAAATTCAAAATGCTTGAAGGCATTTCCACAGGTGGCTATGGTGCCTATAAGCTTGAAAAAGGGAAAACCTATTATTTTGGAATGGGGATGGGGAAATCCGCTTCAAAAGTTGTCTTTCAGGCAGAAATTCTGGCTGATGTTGTTTCAATCAAACAGGTAAAAATTGATAAATCTGTTGCTTTTTATACTCCTATAGATTTTTATCAGGATCAATACGGAACAGATAATAAAAATCAATATAACGTCGCAGAACGTTGGAGAGGAAAAGGAAAAATAAAAATCACATATAGTGATGGAAAAACAGAGACAATTCGTACAGACCAGAGAAATAGATATGGTCAATGGCTCAGCAGATATATTATTTACAACGGTAAGAAATCCAGTCCAGAGCCAGGAACCTATGACGTACATTTAAAATATGACAATTCAAAAGCAGAAGCAGTTGTAAAAAATGTCAAAGTAAAGAAACTATCCGGTTTACCGACAATCAATGGAAGTGGCAGTAAAAAGTTTTCTGTAACCAACAGTGGCATGTATGCATGCTTTAAAACAGGTAAGAGTACAAAATACCGCGTTTCCGTATCTTTCCCTGATTATAATCTTGGCAGTCAGGGAATCAGCATTGAACAGGAGAAAAAAGGAAAACTTGAACATATAAATCATGTGCAAAATGGAGGTACCTGTACATTAAAGGCGAATACAGTATATTATTTTTATGTAAACTTACATAGTGGATGGGCGAATAATTCGACTGGAACACTTAAAGTAACTCCTGTAAATTAACCATATCAAGTCAGGGGCAAAATACTTTTTGACCCTGACATCATAAAATTTATAAACAAACCCAGAGGAACAAATCTGTAAATGCATTTAAGTATTCATAGATTTGTTTCTTTGTGTTATATAAAATAAAGTTTTAGATTTGTGAAAATTATATCAAACTTACAAACAATTTCATGGTCCAAAACAAAAATTGGAATTTAAAAATTGTTCGGATTTCTGTACAAAAACTCTTGTCAATTTTTTGACAATGTGTTATCATTAAGACGTCAATTTTGTTAGGAGAAAAGGAGTATTAAGATTATGAGCAGTAAAATTACTATCATTGGAGCCGGCAGTGTCGGTGCCACCATCGCGTACACTTTATCAAGTCAGGATATTGCATCTGAAATCGTTCTGATCGATATCAATAAACAGAAAGCAGAAGGCGAAGTTCTGGATATCATCCAGGGAACCTGCTTCAGAGATCCTATTTCCATCATTGCCGGAGATTATGAAGATGCCAAAGACTCTGACATCGTTATCATCACATCCGGTATCGCACGTAAACCAGGACAGACAAGACTTGAACTTACACAGACAAACGTAAATATCCTTAAGTCCATCACACCGGAGATTGTAAAGGCTGCACCAAACGCTCTTTACCTGATCGTAAGTAATCCGGTTGATATCATGACTTATGTATTTACAAAGATTTCCGGACTTCCGGAGAACCAGATCCTTGGTTCCGGTACCATCCTTGACTCTGCACGTCTGCGTTGCGGATTATCCGAGCACTTCCAGATTGCACAGAGTAACATCCATGCTTATGTATTTGGTGAACATGGCGATACATCCTTTATTCCATGGTCCGGAGCTTATATTTCCGGTGTAAGTGTGGATGAATATTATGAACTGGAGAAGAAACTCGGAAAAGATATTGAGCCGATTGACAAAGAAGCAATGCTTCAGTACGTACAGAAATCCGGCGGTGAAATTATCTCCAAGAAAGGTGCAACTTTCTATGCCGTATCTTCATCTGTATGCAAGCTCTGTAGCTTACTGGTATCTTCTTCCGAATCTATTTCTACAGTATCCACTATGATGCATGGAGAATACGGAATCGAAGATGTATGCTTAAGCACACTGACACTGGTAGGTCCAAATGGTGTACAGGGTAAAGTACCGATGAGAATGAATAAAGCTGAAATCGAACAGCTCAAGAAGAGCGCAGATACACTGAAAGAAATTATTGCTCAGATTGATCTTAATTAATAAATAAAACGTGACTGGTTAAAATCGCCTGTGGCGATAAGATTTTGAATTCAGGGGAGCAGAGAACGCGTTGCTCCTCTGAGTAAAAATTATTGTTTACTCCTTTTTTTATTCATCAGTCAAAATTCCATATTGCAGCGGAGGCAGAGGAATTTTGACTCTTATGAATAAAATCAGGAACGAAATAAAAAAATATCAAAAACCTCTTGTTAAAATGTTGTCAATATGATATAATATTTTTCGGAAATCGAGCTGATACACTCCTTTAATTGCGGAGGAAGGGTGTGCGAACTCTTTTATTTTCTATGTCTCAACAAAGATATAAAAAGTAATTGTATTAGACTTGATTTATATTTTTGTCCATATATTGTTAAAAAAAAGACAAGGACTAGCGACTGTTATTTACGGGCGCTATATATCGGGGCAAATTGCTTTTGGACCCTGATATCATTATTTGAGCAACATGAATTTATCTGAACAACTAAGAAAGGATAATGTTAAGTATGAAGTACAGTTATTATCCGGGTTGTACCCTGAGAAACAAGGCGAAAGATCTGGACGAATATGCCAGAGCCAGCGCCAGAGCACTTGGGTTTGAACTGGAAGAGATCGAAGATTGGCAGTGCTGCGGAGGTGTTTATCCTCTGGGAACTGACGAGATTGCTACGAAGCTTTCTTCTGTACGTGCTCTTAATCAGGCCAAAGAAAAGGGCCAGGATCTGGTAACAATCTGCTCTGCCTGTCATCACGTGATCAAACGTGTCAATGATGATATGAAAAATGTGGAGGATATCCGCACCAGAGCAAATAATTACATGCAGCTTGATGAGCCTTATGAAGGCGAGACAACAGTGCTCCATTATCTGGAAGTACTTCGCGACAGAGTTGGCTTTGACAAGCTGAAAGAGAAAGTAGTAAACCCGCTTACAGGAAAGAAGATCGGAGCCTATTACGGATGTCTCTTATTACGTCCGGGCAAGATCATGGCTTTTGATGATCCGGAGAATCCGACAATCATGGAAGATTTCATCCGTGCACTTGGTGCAGAACCGGTGATCTATCCATACAGAAATGAATGCTGCGGCGGTTACATTTCTCTCAAAGAAAAAGAAATGTCCCAGAACATGTGTCAGAAAATCGAAGACAGTGCCCAAGGCTTTGGCGCAGATATGCTGATCACAGCCTGTCCATTGTGTAAATATAATTTAAATAAAAACGCTTCCAGCGAACTGCCTGTATATTATTTCACAGAGCTCCTTGCAGAAGCCCTCGGAGTAAAAGAGGAGGTAGCGAAATGAGAAACGAACATTCAGCAGCAGAGAAAATTAAAGAAATCTCAGGAACAAATCCGCTGAAATGTATGAAATGTGGAAAATGTTCTGCTACCTGTCCATCCTTCAATGAAATGGATATCAAGCCACATCAGTTTGTATCCTATGTTGTAAATGAAGATATCGAAGCACTTGTCAATTCAAAGTCTCTCTGGAAATGCCTTTCCTGCTTCGCCTGTGTAGAGCGTTGTCCAAGAGATGTAAAACCGGGAAAGATCATCGATGCAGCAAGACAGTTAGTTGTCCGTGAAAAAGGCGGCGATTATCTGAAAGCAGATGAGATACCACAGCTTCTTGATCCGGAACTGCCACAGCAGCTTCTGGTAAGTGCATTCAGAAGATACAGGAGGTAAGCCAGCGTGCAGAGAATTGGTGTATTTGTCTGTCATTGCGGAAGTAATATCGCCGCTACGGTAGATGTAAAAAAAGTTGTTGAATTAGCTGCCAAAGAGCCGGGTGTCGTTCATGCAGAAGACTACCAGTACATGTGCTCAGAAGCAGGCCAGGCTAAAATTCAGGAAGCCATTAAAGAGAAAAACCTGACAGGCGTTGTTGTCTGTTCATGCTCTCCACGTATGCATGAGGCAACATTCAGAAAAGCAGCTGAAAGAGCTGGCCTGAATCCATACATGGTGGAGATTGCAAATATCCGTGAGCATTGTTCCTGGATCCACAAGGATATGGAAGAGGCTACAAAGAAGGCCGTGATCCTTGCCAGGGCAGCAATCGCAAAAGTAAACTTAAACACACCTCTTCAGCCAGGAGAGAGCCGTGTTACAAAGAGAGCCCTGATCATCGGCGGCGGTATTGCCGGAATCCAGACAGCCCTGGATATCGCAGATGCAGGATATGAAGTAGATATCGTAGAGAAGACTCCAAGTATCGGTGGAAGAATGTCACAGCTTGATAAAACATTCCCGACACTTGACTGTTCTGCATGTATCCTCACACCTAAGATGGTAGAGGCAGCAGCACATGAGAAGATCAATATCTATACATACAGTGAAGTAGAACATGTCAGCGGTTTCGTAGGTGATTTCACCGTTGATATCAGAAAGAAAGCAAGAAGTGTAAATATGGACAAATGTACAGGCTGCGGTGTCTGCCAGGAAAAATGTCCGTCCAAGAAGATTCCGAACGAATTTAACAGAGGATTAAATAACAGAACTGCTATTTACACTCCATTTGCACAGGCAATCCCGAATGTTCCGGTTATCGACCGTGAGAACTGTCTGAAATTTAAAACAGGAAAATGTGGTGTCTGCTCCAAAGTATGTCAGGCAGGAGCCATTGATTACGATCAGCAGGATGAGATCGTAACACAGAAATACGGTGCAATCGTAGTTGCTACAGGTTTTGATACCATCAAACTTGACAAATATGATGAATATGCGTACAGCCAGAGTAAGGATGTTATCACATCCCTGGAACTGGAACGTATCATGAACGCAGCAGGTCCTACAAAAGGACACTTAGAGCGTCTTTCCGACGGAAAGGCTCCGAAAGAGCTGGTATTTATCCAGTGTGTGGGAAGCAGATGTTCTGATGACAGAGGAAAGCCATACTGTTCCAAGATCTGCTGTATGTACACAGCAAAACATGCAATGCTGATCCGTGATAAATATCCGGATACAAATGTAACAGTCTTCTATATTGATGTGCGTACACCTGGTAAGAACTTCGATGAGTTCTACAGAAGAGCCGTAGAACAGTACGGCGTAAACTACATCAAAGGCCAGGTAGGAAAAGTTATTCCACAGCCGGACGGAAGCCTTCTTGTACAGGGATCTGACCTGATCGACAACAAACAAATCCTTAAGAAAGCAGATATGGTCGTTCTTGCAACAGCCATTGAACCGAACCCGGATGTTCGTAAGATCGCTACTATGCTTACAGCAAGTATTGATACAAACAACTTCCTCACAGAAGCCCATGCAAAACTCCGTCCTGTAGAATCTCCTACAGCAGGTATCTTCCTTTCCGGTGTATGCCAGGGACCGAAAGATATTCCGGAGACAGTTGCACAGGCTGGCGCAGCAGCAGTTAAGGCAATCGGCCTTCTTGCCAAAGATAAACTGACAACCAACCCATGTACAGCAAAATCCGATGAACTGTTATGTAACGGATGTTCTACATGTGCAAATGTCTGCCCATATGGAGCAATTTCCTATGAGGATAAACAGGTAAATGACCACGGTATCCGTGAAACAAGAAGAGTAGCCGTTGTAAATACAGCACTTTGCCAGGGATGCGGCGCTTGTACAGTAGCCTGCCCGTCTGGTGCTATGGATCTGCAGGGCTTTTCCAACAGACAGATTATCGCGGAGGTAGATGCAATATGTCGATAGAAACAAACGAAGAATTCAGACCTAAGATTGTAGCATTCTGCTGTAACTGGTGTAGTTACGCAGGTGCAGACCTTGCAGGAAGCAGCCGTCTTTCTTACCCGGCTGACGTAAAGATCATCCGTGTTCCATGTTCCTGCCGTGTCAATCCAATGTTCATCCTCCGTGCTTTTGAGAAAGGTGCTGACGGTGTGATCATGTGTGGATGTCATCCTGGAGACTGTCATTACAGCACAGGTAACTACTATGCAAGAAGACGTATGACACTTCTTTTCTCCATGCTCGACTACATCGGTGTGGAAGACGGAAGAACACGAGTAGAATGGGTTTCCGCTGCTGAAGGTGTGAAATTCTCCCAGACTATGAATGAGTTTGTAGAGAAGATCCATTCACTCGGTAAGAACGTAAGATTGGAGGATTTAAGATGCAGGAGCTGATAAATCGTGCAAAAGAACTGCTTGCTGACGGTACAGTTGCAAGAGTTCTGGGATGGAAAGCCGGAGATCTGCCTTACAATCCGGAACCGGCTTACTTTGAAACAGAAGAATCTCTGAAAGATTTTGTATATAACGGATTCTGCGGTGCAAACTTAAGCAAATATATGATCGAAGCTTCCAAACTGGAAGGCAAGACACTGGTTTGTTTAAAACCATGTGATACATACAGCTTTAATCAGCTGATCAAAGAGCATCGTGTAGACCGTGAGAAAGCTTATATCATTGGTGTTGGATGTAAAGGAAAACTGGATATCGAGAGAATCCGCAAACAGGGAATCAAAGGTATCGAAAGCATTTCCGGTGCAGAGATCACAGATGAGGCAGAAACACTGACTATTCAGACAATCTATGGTGAGAAGACCTGTGCATACAAAGATGCAATGCTTGAAAGATGTCACGTATGTAAAGGAAAAGAACATAAGATTTATGATGAACTTATCGGTGAGTCCAAAGACACAAAAGATGCAGACCGCTTTGCAGAAGTAGAGAAGATCGAAGCAATGAGCCCGGAAGAAAAATTTGCATTCTTCCAGAGCCAGTTAAGCAAATGTATCCGCTGCAATGCCTGCCGTAATGTCTGTCCTGCATGCAGCTGCCGTAAATGTGTATTCGACAGCAATAAGTTTGACAGTGCGCAGAAAGCAAATGTGGACTCCTTTGAAGAAAAGATGTTCCACATTATCCGTGCATTCCATGTAGCAGGAAGATGTACAGACTGCGGTGAATGCAGCAGAGTATGTCCTCAGGGAATCCCACTTCACCTGTTTAACCGTAAATTTATCAAAGATATTGATGCTTTCTACGGAGAATATCAGGCAGGAGAGGACACAACCTCCAAAGGACCTCTTACAAACTTTACATTTGAAGATGTTGAGCCGAGTATTGTGGCAGAAAGGGGATAATGTATGTATAAGATAGCAGCAGAAAATCTGCAGGCATTATTCCAGAAAATTGCCGCAGATCAGGATTTATATTTACCTGTCAAAGTCAGTGATCAGGTAAACTTCAGAGCATGGAGCCAGGACGCAGAAGTCTGTCTTGACACTTTAAAAACCGTAAAGTCACCAAAAGATGCTTTCTTTCCACAGAGTGAAAACCTTTATACCTGCGAAAAAGAAGGAAAGAACATTACCATCGAACCACAGGCATTACAGGAGAAAAACTTTGTTGTATTCGGTATGAAAGCCTGCGATGTACAGGGTGTAAAAGTTCTGGATAACGTATTTTTAAGTGATCCGGTAGATACCTTCTATGCAGCAAGAAGAGAGCATGGAACCATCGTTGCACTTGCATGTCATGAACCGGAAGAGAGCTGTTTCTGTAAGGTATTTGGCATTGACTGTGCAGATCCTGTTGCAGATGTTGCAGCATGGATGATCGAAGGCGAGCTTTACTGGAAACCTCTTACAGAGAAGGGCGAAGCTCTTACAAAAGCAGTTGCAGAACTTCTTAACGATGCGGATGAAGCAAAGGTAGAAGAAGAGAAAACTGCGATCCGCGCCATCGTAGAAAAACTTCCTTATTCCAATCTTTCTCTGGAAGGATGGGGACAGGAAGATTACATGGATCGTTTCAATTCTCCTGTATGGGAAGAACTTTATAAACCATGTCTGGCATGTGGTACCTGTACATTTGTATGCCCTACCTGCCAGTGCTATGATATCAAAGATTATGACACAGGACACGGCGTACAGCGTTACCGCTGCTGGGATTCCTGTATGTACTCTGACTTTACCATGATGGCACACGGAAATAACCGTAACAGCCAGATGCAGCGTTTCCGTCAGAGATTCATGCATAAACTTGTTTACTATCCGGTAAACAACAATGGAATGTTCTCATGTGTAGGATGCGGCCGCTGCGTTGAGAAATGCCCATCATCCTTAAATATCGTAAAAGTCATCAAAGCTTTTGAAAATCAGGGAGGTGAAAAATAATGAGCGAATGTACCTGCCATAAAAACTACACATTAGACACATTGATCCCGAAGGTTGGTGTGATCACAGATATCCGTCAGGAGACACCGGATGTTAAAACATTCCGTGTAAACGCTCCTGAAGGAGGAAAACTTTTTGAACATATGCCTGGTCAGTGTGCAATGGTCTGCGCACCAGGTGTAAGTGAAGGTATGTTTTCCATTACTTCTTCACCTACAAATAAAGAATATCAGGAATTCAGTATCAAGAAGTGCGGTGCACTGACCGATTATCTCCACAGCCTTCAGGTTGGAGATGAGATCACAGTCCGTGGACCATACGGAAATCATTTCCCTGTAGAAGATAAATTAAAAGGTAAAAACCTTCTGTTTATCGCAGGTGGTATCGGACTTGCACCTCTTCGTTCTGTTATCAACTATGTACTGGATAACCGTGCAGATTACGGAACAGTAGATATCCTCTATGGTTCCCGTTCCGCAGATGACCTGGTACAGTTAAAAGAAATCCAGGAAGTCTGGATGAAAGCAGAGGGAGTTAATGTTTATCTGACAATCGACCGTGAACAGGAAGGCTGGGACGGACACGTTGGATTCGTTCCTTCTTATCTGAAAGAGATTGGATTCGATACAAACAAAACAGCACTTGTCTGCGGACCGCCGATCATGATCAAGTTCGTTCTTGCAGGACTGGAAGAACTGGGCTTCTCCAGAGAACAGGTTTACACAACTCTGGAGCTTCGTATGAAATGCGGTATCGGTAAATGCGGCCGTTGCAATATCGGTTCCAAATACGTCTGCAAAGACGGTCCGGTATTCAGATGCGACGAGATTGATGAATTACCTGCAGAATATTGATAAGCAATGAGCAGTGCAGAAAGTGATGTGAAGGAATGCGTCATGCTTGCATATAAGCATTCTTTCACAGAACATTCTGTAGGGCGAACGCCCTCAAGCGAGAAGTAGCGTAGCGGATTCGAGCTTGTATGTGCTGCTGACGACAGATGATATATATAGAAAGGACTGGTAATCTCAAATGGAAAAGAATATGGTAAACGTATATTTTTTCGGTAAGAAATACAGCGTACCTGCAGAACTTACAATTATGACTGCCATGGAATATGCCGGTTATACATTAAAGAGAGGATGCGGTTGCAGACACGGATTCTGCGGAGCCTGCGCAACAATCTACAGAATCAAAGGTGAAAACGAGCTGAAAACATGTCTTGCCTGTCAGACACAGGTACAGGAAGGAATGTATGTAGCAAGCATCCCGTTCTTCCCTACAGATAAGAGACTCTACAACATCGAAGACCTGAAACCGAATCAGCAGGTAATGATGGAACTCTATCCGGAAATCTACAGCTGTATCGGATGTAATGCCTGTACAAAAGCATGTACTCAGGACTTAAATGTAATGCAGTACATCGCATATGCACAGAGAGGCGAACTTGAAAAATGTGCAGAGGAATCCTTCGACTGCGTAAGTTGCGGATGCTGTTCTGTAAGATGTCCGGCCGGTATTTCCCATCCGATGGTAGGTCTTCTGGCAAGACGTCTCACAGGTAAATATATCGCGCCTAAGAGCGAACATCTGGAGAAACGTGTAGAAGAAATCCACGAAGGTAAATATGATGATCTGATCGAGCAGATCATGCAGAAACCAATCACAGACATGCAGGAACTTTACAACAACAGAGAAATTGAGAAATAGGGAGGGCGTAAAACATGTATGCACCATATCCAGAAAATATGATGGAATCCATCAAAAAGGTAGAGGCTACAAGAGCACAGCGTATGGCAACAGAGCCAAGACGTCTGACAGCTGAAGAGAAAGACGCTCTTCTTGAGAAATTCCATCCGGATTATAATCCAGACGCGTTTGCAGAAATCAAAGTAGGACCGAACAAAGGACAGAAAGCTCCTCTGGAACTGGCAGAAATGCTTCATTCAACAAGCCGTCTGATCAACGAAAAAATTGACCTTACAAAAATTGATTATGATGTAGATGTACTTGTAATCGGCGGCGGCGGTGCAGGTTCTTCCTGTGCAATCGAAGCACATAATGCAGGTGCTGACGTTATGATCGTTACAAAGCTTCGTATCGGTGATGCCAATACAATGATGGCTGAAGGTGGTATCCAGGCAGCTGACAAAGAGAATGATTCTCCTGTACAGCATTATCTGGATTGCTTCGGCGGCGGACATTTTGCTGCAAAACCGGAACTGGTAAAGAGACTGGTAATGGAAGCTCCGGATGCCATCAAATGGCTCAATGACCTTGGTGTTGAATTTGATAAAGCAGAAGACGGAACCATGGTTACCACACACGGCGGCGGTACTTCCAGAAAGAGAATGCATGCTGCAAAGGATTATTCTGGATCTGAGATCATGCGTACCATCAGAGATGAAGTTCTGAATCTTAAGATTCCGGTAGTTGAATTTACTTCAGCTGTTGAACTTCTGAAAGATGAAAAAGGACAGGTTGCAGGTGCAGTTCTTCTTAACATGGAAACAGGAGATTATTCTGTTGCAAGAGCCAAAACTGTTGTAATCGCAACAGGTGGTGCAGGAAGAATGCATTATCAGGGATTCCCGACATCTAACCATTATGGCGCAACTGCAGACGGACTTGTACTTGGATACAGAGCTGGTGCTTCCCTTCTTTATCAGGATTCTATCCAGTACCATCCAACAGGAGCAATCTATCCATCACAGATCATGGGTGCTCTGGTAACAGAAAAAGTTCGTTCCGTTGGTGCACAGCTTGTAAATGCAAACGGAGAAGCTTATATTCATCCGCTTGAAACCCGTGACGTAAATGCTTCCGGTGTTATCCGTGAATGCGAAGAAGGCCGCGGCGTAGAAGTTCCAGGTGGACTGAAAGGTGTATGGCTTGACACTCCGATGATCGAGATCCTCGGTGGCGAAGGAACCATCGAAAAGAGAATCCCGGCTATGTTCCGTATGTACATGAACTACGGCATTGATATGAGAAAAGTTCCTATCGTTATTTATCCGACACTTCACTACCAGAACGGTGGTCTTGAGATTAACGGAGACGGATTCACAAAAGAAATTCCAAACCTGTTAGTTGCAGGAGAAGCCGCAGGTGGAATCCACGGAAGAAACAGACTGATGGGTAACTCTCTTCTGGATGTTATCGTATTCGGAAGAAATGCAGGTAAAAAAGCAGCTGCAAAATGCAAGAACGTAGAGCTTGGTGAAATGAACCTGGATCATATCTACAAATATGCAGATGAACTGGACAAAGCAGGCGTACATACTGATAAGGTATCTCCATTACTGCTTCCAAAATACGCTCGTCACGAACAGCGCTAATAAGATACTCAGAATGTAAAAAAGAGCTCCCGGTATCGATAAGGGATTACCGGTACCGGGAGCCTTTGATATAATGCAAAAGGGATATGTCACCTCCCGGTGAATATCCCCAAATGAAAGAAGGGAGCTTACCAGAATGCGTGAAGTAGAAGTAAGCAGACTTACAGATGTCATCGAAAAACTCTGTATCGAAGCAAATGAACATCTTCCGGAAGACGTAAAATGTGCGATCAAAACATGCCGCGCATGCGAAGACGGAGAGATTGCCAAGGGTATCCTTGACAATATTATTGAGAATTTTGATATTGCAGATAACGAGAACGTGCCGATCTGCCAGGATACAGGAATGGCATGTGTATTCCTTGAAATAGGACAGGATGTACATTTTGTTGGCGGAGATCTCACCGATGCGATCAATGAAGGTGTACGCCGCGGATACGACAAAGGATATTTAAGAAAATCTGTAGTAAAAGACCCGGTACGCCGTGGAAACACAGGGGACAATACACCGGCTATGATTTACACAGAAATCGTTCCTGGCGATAAAGTTAAGATCACAGTAGGACCGAAAGGTTTCGGAAGTGAGAACATGAGTCAGATCCGTATGTTCAAACCATCCGCAGGATTGCAGGGAATCAAGGATTTCATCCTTGAAGTAGTAGAGACCGCAGGACCAAACCCATGTCCGCCAATGGTAGTCGGAGTTGGTATCGGAGGAACCTTTGACAAATGTGCACTTCTTGCAAAGAAAGCACTGATGAGACCTCTGGATACTCAGAACCCGGATCCGTTCTATGCTGATCTTGAGAAAGAAATGCTGGAAAAAGTAAACAAGCTTGGAATCGGACCTCAGGGATTTGGCGGAAAGACAACAGCCATCGGCCTGAATATCGAAACAATGCCGACTCATATTGCAGGTATGCCATGTGCGGTTAATATCAACTGCCATGTAACCCGCCATAAATCGGAGGTGATCTGAGATGGAAAGAAAGAAAATTACACTTCCACTTACTAGAGAGCTGGCAAGAACTCTCCATGCAGGTGATCAGGTATTATTAACAGGTACTATTTATACATCACGTGATGCAGGACACAAGAGAATGTGTGAGGCCCTTGCAAAAGGTGAGAAAATTCCATTTGATCCTACAGATGCAACCATCTACTATGTAGGACCAACTCCTGCAAAACCAGGCGCAGTCATCGGCTCCGCAGGCCCTACAACCAGCGGACGTATGGATGCCTATGCACCCACAATGATGTCTGTGGGAGCAAGAGGAATGATCGGAAAAGGTGCCCGCCTTCCGGAAGTAGTAGACGCCATGAAGAAATATGATGGTGTATACTTCGGAGCTATCGGCGGTGCAGGTGCGCTTCTTGCAAAATGCATCAAAAAGGCCGAACTGATCGCATATGAAGATCTGGGAGCAGAAGCACTTCGTAAATTGTATGTAGAGGATATGCCTCTTGTAGTCATCATTGACTCAGAAGGTAATAATCTGTACGAGATGGGAAAAGCAGAATATCTCAAAGAACACGGAGATAAGTAATTCTGCAGATACATAAAAAAATAACTTCCATATGCTGTAGACATACAGTATATGGAAGTTGCTTTATATAGCCAAAATTATATATATATTGTATCCAATATATAAAAATCATATATACAATAATATGAATTATATCTTTTACATTTGACCTATAAACGTATAACATGATAATCAGGGTCAGGGACCCGCCAAACATGAGAAAGCAGCGATTTACGCAGTAAATCAGCGGATTTCGAATGTTTGAGAAAGACGGTAAAAGAATAAAGGCAGTTATCCGTACAGGAGATAACTGCAAATAAACTTGAACGGGGAAAATCATGAAAGATCATAATCAACACGAAATACAAATGTCGGAAGCCTTTTTAAACAGTGCATTCCTGGCACTGTCAGGAGGTTTTCAGGATGCTTACACCTATAATGCAAGAAACGAAGTATTCTGTAATGCACAGACAGGAAACGTCGTTCTTATGAGCCAGCACTTTATGGCAGGAGAACTGACAGCAGGACTGGGATACTTCTTTCCTATTATTTTCTTTGCACTGGGCGTATGGGTTGCGGAGAAAATACAGGCAAATTATAAATATGCGCAGAAGCTCCACTGGAGACAGGGTGTTCTGCTGGCAGAAATCCTGATCTTATTTACAGTAGGTTTCCTGCCAACCGAATACAATATGCTGGCAAATGCCATGGCATCTTTCGCCTGTGCAATGCAGGTACAGTCCTTCCGCAAGGTAAACGGATATTCCTATGCAAGTACTATGTGTATCGGTAATTTGCGCAGTGGTACAGCTGCGTTGTCAGTTTATTTTCGTGAAAAAAAATCAAAACAGCTAAAACAGGCGATGTATTATTTTGGAATCATCCTTATGTTTGCCTTGGGTGCCGGCATTGGTGGAAATCTGTCCATACGCTATGGAATCAGAATGATCTGGGTTTCCTGTGGATTCCTTATGATCAGCTTTCTGTTGATGTTTATAGAAAAATATAAGCATTTCCATGAGGAACATGAAATTAAATAATGCAGCCATTTCCAGAAAGGTCATTGAGAAGAAGATAATATTCTTTTCAATGATCTTTTTTTGTTTTGATATTGCTATTAAATTAACAACCCTGTTAAAGAAATTGCTTTTCATTTATATACATTTATGAATACTATACATCTATAACAAATTGTTATAAATTAATTTCAGAAAATTTCAAAAATGATATTGTGCAAAACAACTATATAATGTATAATATCAACAGCACATATGTTGAAAATAACTAAAGCTGCGTGGGAATCGATATATCGGTACTATATTAAAACCGATGTATCAAAATTACTATTTAAGGAGGGAACCGAATGTTAGACCAGTCTTATTACAGAAAAGCGGATGAGATCATCGAGCACTATGGACGTACAGCAGCATCGCTGATTCCGATCATGCAGGATATTCAGGCGGAATATCGTTACCTGCCGGGAGAATTGCTGACTTATGTAGCGAAAGAAATCGGAGTAAAAGAAGCCAAGGCCTACAGTGTAGCCACATTCTATGAGAATTTTTCTTTTGAGCCGAAAGGGAAATATGTCATTAAAGTGTGTGACGGAACAGCCTGTCATGTGAGAAAATCCATGCCTGTAAAAGAGGCTTTGATGAAGGAACTTGGACTGAGCAACAAGAAACACACTACAGATGACATGCTTTTTACCGTAGAAACAGTATCCTGTCTGGGTGCATGTGGACTTGCCCCCACACTGACTGTCAATGATGAAGTACATCCGAAGATGACTCCTGAGAAAGCTGTAGAACTTTTGAATAAACTGAGAGGAGAGTGCGTATGAGTATTAAGAGTAAAGAAGACCTGTTAAATAAGCAGGCTGAAGTAAATGAGCAGATTAAATCTTATACCTGCCGCGTTCTTGTCTGTTCAGGTACCGGATGTATCGCATCCGGAGCGCAGAAGATTTATGAAGAGATGTCAGTACTCTGTGAGAGAATTGATGGAGTAACAGTTGAAATGCAGAAGGATGTGCCTCATGTAGGCGTGATCAAGACAGGGTGCCAGGGCTTATGTGAACTTGGACCTCTGATGAGAATTGAACCATATGATTATCAGTATGTTCACGTACAGCCGGAAGACTGTAAGGAAATTGTGGAGAGAACTATATTGGAAGGGAAACCTGTAGAGAGACTGTTTTATCGTGATAATAATACAGTCTGTCCACATCCTGATGATATTCCTTTCTTAAATCAACAAACACGTATCGTTCTTGAAAACTGCGGAAAAATCGATGCGGAATCTATCGAAGAGTATATTGCTGTGGGAGGCTATCAGGCACTTGCAAAAGTGATGGGAAGCATGTCCCCGCAGGAAGTTATTGATGAAGTAACTAAATCCGGGCTTCGCGGTCGTGGCGGTGCAGGATTCCCGGCAGGCAAGAAATGGTCTCAGGTTGCACGCCAGGCAGAGAAAACCCGCTATGTTGTATGTAATGGTGATGAGGGTGATCCCGGTGCATTTATGGATGGTTCCGTCATGGAAGGTGATCCATATAAGATGATCGAAGGTATGACTATTGCAGCCTACGCAGTCGGTGCGGAGAATGGATATATTTATGTTCGTGCAGAGTATCCTCTTTCTGTAAAGAGACTTAGGATGGCGATTGAACAGGCAGAAAAATATGGCCTGTTAGGTGATAATATTTTAAATTCCGGTGTAAACTTCCATTTACATATCAACAGAGGTGCCGGAGCTTTCGTATGTGGAGAAGGTTCGGCACTTACCGCATCTATCGAGGGTAACAGAGGTATGCCTCGTGTAAAACCGCCCCGTACAGTAGAGAAAGGTCTGTGGGGTAAGCCTACAGTTCTTAATAATGTAGAAACCTATGCTAATGTACCGAAGATTATTCTTCAGGGAGCAGACTGGTTCCGCACCATCGGTACAGAGGGAAGCCCCGGAACAAAAACCTTCTCACTGACCGGTTCTATCGAGAATACCGGTCTGATCGAGGTTCCTATGGGAACCACACTCCGCCACATTATCTATGATATCGGCGGTGGATTGAAGAGTGGCGCCGCATTTAAGGGCGTCCAGATCGGCGGTCCGTCCGGCGGATGTCTGATCCTGGATCAGTTGGATGCACCTCTTGACTTTGATTCTGTCAAAAAATTAGATGCGATCATGGGATCCGGTGGTCTGGTAGTTATGGACGAGAATACCTGTATGGTTGAGGTTGCCAGATTCTTTATGAACTTCACCCAGCGTGAGAGCTGTGGCAAATGTGTTCCATGCCGTGAGGGTACCAAACGTATGCTGGAGATCCTGGAGAGGATCGTAGATGGCAAGGGTGAGATGTCCGATCTGGATGAGCTGGAAGAGCTTGCAAATATGGTTCAGAACATGGCTCTGTGCGGACTTGGCAAGAGTGCACCTCTTCCTGTTATTAGTACTCTCAAACGCTTCCGCGATGAATATGAGGAACATATCCGCGATAAGAAATGCCGTGCAAAAGTATGTACTGCTCTTCGTCAGTTCCACATCAACCCTGAGTTCTGTATCGGCTGCGGTAAATGTGCAAAGAACTGTCCGGCAGGTGCAATCTCAGGTAAGATTAAACATCCATATCACATTGATAACGACATCTGTATCAAATGCGGTGCATGTAAGGACAACTGTAACTTTGATGCAGTATATGTGGAAGCATAGAAGGGAGGATACACTATGGGCCATATGATAATTGACGGTAGAAAGGTAGAATTTACCGATGAAAAAAATGTCCTGTCTGTCATCCGCAAGGCAGGGATCAATATTCCGACACTGTGCTACCACTCAGAGGTATCCACTTTTGGTGCCTGTCGTTTATGTACAGTTGAAGACGAGAGGGGAAAAACATTTGCCTCATGTTCTGAACAGCCAAGAGATGGAATGGTGATCTATACCAATTCCGGAAGAGTCAAGAAATACAGAAAACTAATTGTAGAATTATTGCTTGCAGCACATTGTCGTGACTGTACAACCTGTGTTAAGAGTGGTGAGTGTGTCCTTCAGGAACTGGCACACAGGCTGGGCGTACAGACAATCCGTTTCAAAAATACCAGGGAATATCATGAGTTGGATACAAGTTCTCCTTCTCTGGTTCGTGATCCAAACAAATGTATTCTGTGTGGTGACTGCGTACGTGCCTGCGAAGAACTTCAGGGAATCGGAGCTTTAGGATTTGCATTCCGGGGAACTGAGGCCATGGTAATGCCTGCATTTAACAAAAAAATCGCAGAGACAGAATGTGTAAACTGCGGTCAGTGTCGTGTATATTGCCCAACAGGTGCGATTGCGATCAAGACACATATGGACGAGGCATGGGAAGCACTTGCTGATCCGAATATACGTGTAGTTGCTCAGATTGCTCCTGCAGTACGTGTCGCAGTAGGTGATCATTATGGACTGACCAAAGGCAAGAGTGTTATGGGTAAGATTGTCAATGCTCTCCACAGAATGGGATTCGATGAAGTTTATGATACTTCATTCAGTGCTGACCTTACTATTATGGAAGAGAGTGCCGAGTTCCTTGACAGAATTAAGAAGGGTGAGAAACTTCCGCTTCTTACTTCCTGTTGTCCTGCATGGGTGAAGTTTATCACAGACCAGTACAAGGAGTATATTCCTAATCTTTCTACCTGCCGTTCTCCACAGGGAATGCTCTCAGCAGTAATCAAAGAGTACTTCCGCGATCCGGAACATGCCGGCGGCAAGAAAACAGTTATGATCTCTATTATGCCATGTACAGCCAAGAAGGCAGAAGCAGTTCGTCCGAACAGCTTCACAGACGGTGAACAGGATACAGATATCGTTATTACAACTACAGAGCTGCTCCGCATGATCGATAACTTTGGTCTTGACTTTGCAACTCTTGATCCGGAAGCCTGTGATATGCCGTTTGGCTTCGGCTCCGGTGGTGGTGTTATCTTCGGTGTTACAGGAGGTGTTACAGAAGCAGTTCTCCGCCGCCTGACTCCGGATCACAGCAAAGAAACCATGCATGAGATCGCAGAATGCGGTGTTCGTGGAGATGAGGGAATCAAGGAATTTACAGTTCCTTATGAAGGAATGAACCTTAATATCTGTGTTGCCAGCGGCCTTGCAAATGCAAGAACCGTTATGGAACAGGTTAAGAATGGTGAGAAAGAATATCATCTGATCGAGATCATGGCATGCCGCCGTGGATGTATCATGGGTGGCGGACAGCCGACAAGATCCGGCGACAGAACCAAAGCTCTGAGAGCTAAGGGCCTGTATAATGCAGATAATACAACTATCATTAAGAAATCCGATGAAAACCCGTTAGTTCTGGAACTTTACAACGGACTTCTGAAAGGCAAAGAGCATCATCTGCTTCACAATGATTCCTATTAAGAAACATCTGTGATACCTGCCAGTAACAATATGTCCAAATGATAAATAGAATATTTTAAAGCTTCCTTGCATATTTTATAACAATACATGAAGGTTATGTGTAAATATGCAAGGGGGCTATTTTTATGGAAAATTTTCAGGTGTATCGTGATATCCAGGCCCGTACAGGGGGAGATATATACATAGGGGTCGTAGGACCTGTCCGCACAGGAAAATCTACATTTATCCGCAGATTCATGGAACTTGTTGCATTGCCGCAGATGTCAGATACAAAGCAGGCAGAGATCAGAGATCAGCTTCCTTTAAGCGGATCAGGCAAAATCATCACCACAGCAGAAACAAAATTTATTCCCAAAGAAGCAGTTCCCATCACTCTCGGAGAAGATCAGCAGGTAAAGATCCGCCTGATCGACAGTGTGGGTTTTCTGGTAAAGGGTGCATCCGGGCAGACGGAGGACGGTAAAGAACGAATGGTAAAAACTCCCTGGTTTGAGCAGGCAATCCCATTTCGCGAGGCCGCACGCATCGGAACACAGAAAGTAATTCAGGAGCATTCCACAATAGGTATTGTGGTCACAACTGACGGAAGTTTCGGTGAACTTCCCAGAGACAATTTTCCGGAGGCAGAAGAGAAGACTATTCAGGAACTGAAAAAACAGCAGAAACCATTTATCGTGCTGGTAAATTCGCAGATGCCATATAAAGATGCGGCTCTGAAAACAGCGGAAGAAATCCAACAGAAATATAAGGTAACTGCTCTGACAGTAAACTGTGACCAATTGAGAAAAGAAGATATTGCCAGGATTCTGGAGAAGGTTTTATATGAATTTCCTGTCAGTCAGATTCAGTTTTTTATTCCGCGCTGGGTAGAAATGCTTCCCCTGGAGCATGAGTTAAAACAGCAGATTCTTTCACAGATCAGGGATAAAATGAAAAGTATGCAGCATATACGTGATATCACAAAGGAATCTGTAAAATTATCCGGACCTTATGTACAGGATTCCCTTCTGGAAGATGTAGGCTTATCCGATGGAACAGTAAAGGTAAGAATACGCATAAAGGAAGAATATTATTACAGGATGCTCAGTCAGATGAGTGGAATCGAAATGGAGAGTGAATATGAACTGATCCATACAATGCAGGAACTGGTACATATGAAAGAGGAATATGTAAAAGTGCAGGCTGCACTGGAAGCAGTGCGTGGAACCGGTTATGGTGTGGTTGTCCCGAATCTGGATGAGATTGAGATCGCACAGCCTGAAGTGATCCGACAGGGAAATAAATATGGAGTAAAGATAAAATCAAAGAGTCCGTCTATCCATATGATAAAGGCAAATATAGAAACTGAAATTGCTCCCATAGTAGGAACAGAACAGCAGGCAAAGGATCTGATCCAGTATATTGACGAAGGCAGCCAGAGGGGGGAGAGTATCTGGGAGACTAATATTTTCGGTAAATCCATTGAGCAGCTGGTACAGGATGGCATCCGAAGCAAGATTGCAGCTATCAGCGAAGAAAGCCAGGTAAAGCTTCAGGATACCATGCAGAAAATTGTCAATGACAGTAAGGGCGGGCTGGTGTGTATCATCATATAGCTGCCGTATAATATGGTTCCTTTTAATTTTGCTTTTTAGCCGAACTGTGAAACAGTTATTCAGTTACAGGCAACGGAGAGCTCAGGTTACTGTGTCAATTACCGGTTCGTCAGTTTTTTTACTGTCAGTACTTTTTTCCCCTTCAATAACGACTTTATTAGGGAGGCATACGATGGTGCCTCCTTTTTCATCGATTGCCTTCTGTTTCATACACAGATGATCGGGGCATTGTGCAGAGATCATACGTGCCTGACCGTCTTTGATCTCACAGACATTTGTATCGTTGATTTTAATCGTCTGATCCTTTTCCAGAGAATAAGTTCCATATTCTTTTCCGTCTACAGTAATACGGATGGAACCATGACTGCCCTTATTTATAAGAGACATTCCTCCCCACATCGCAAGTGCAAGAATAAGGATACCACCTATAAAAATAAATTCTTTTTTCTTCAAAATATTGTACTCCATCTTTCTATAATAGCAGTAAGGTTTGTGTTACTGTTCACTGATAATATCCTGCAAAGCGTATTACTGAGAACGGAGTGAACAATAACAGGTTTGTTTTGTCTGCATCATAACATGAATAAAAAAGAATAGCAACCTTCAGATGTTTGTGGTATGGTTATAATAATAAAATGTACTCTCGGAGTCTTTATTGCACTTGCTTTTGCGGCTGATTTTTTGTTAGCTGCACCCGAATTTTATCAACGTACGCACCGCGTACGCCTCAAAAATTTGGGCACATCTAACAAAAAATCTTCTCACAAAATCAAGTACAAAAAGATTCCGAGAGTACATTGAAAGAGAACGGAGGAAATCTTTTATGGGAAAATATATTATGGCACTGGATGCCGGGACGACCAGCAACCGCTGTATCCTGTTTAATGAAAAGGGAGAACGTTTAAGTGTTGCACAGAGAGAATTTACCCAGTATTTCCCGAAACCGGGCTGGGTAGAACATGATGCAGATGAGATATGGGCCAGTATGCTGGGTGTGGCAGTAGAGGCAATGACCAAGATCGGAGCAGATGCTTCAAAGATCGCTGCGATCGGAATCACAAACCAGAGAGAAACTGCAATCGTATGGGATAAAAATACCGGCGTACCTGTCTATCATGCGATCGTATGGCAGTGTCGCAGAACATCGGAATACTGCGACTCGCTGAAAGCCAGAGGACTGACTGAGAAATTCAGGGAGAAAACAGGGCTTGTGATCGATGCTTATTTCTCTGCAACAAAAATAAAGTGGATTCTGGACAATGTAGAAGGAGCCAGAGAGAAAGCGCAGAAAGGGCAGCTTTTGTTTGGAACTGTGGAAACCTGGCTGATCTGGAAACTGACAAAGGGCAGAGTCCATGTTACAGATTATTCCAATGCATCCAGAACCATGCTTTTTAATATCAATACTTTACAGTGGGATCAGGAAATTTTGAATGAACTTGACATTCCAAAGTCCATGCTTCCCAAACCAATGCCATCTAGCTGTATTTATGGAAAAGCAGATCCGGCAGTCCTTGGCGGTGCTATCCCTATTGCAGGTGCAGCAGGTGATCAGCAGGCTGCTTTGTTTGGCCAGACCTGCTTTAATGCCGGAGAAGCAAAAAATACTTATGGCACAGGATGTTTTCTTCTGATGAATACAGGAGAGAAACCTGTCTTTTCAAAGAACGGACTGGTTACTACGATTGCGTGGGGATTGGACGGAAAGGTAACCTATGCATTGGAAGGATCAATTTTTGTTGCAGGTGCAGCTATCCAGTGGCTGCGAGATGAATTAAAGGTAATTGATTCCTCTGAAGATTCCGAGTATATGGCAAATAAAGTATCAGATACACATGGATGTTATGTTGTGCCGGCCTTTACAGGACTGGGAGCTCCCCACTGGGATCAGTATGCGAGAGGTACGATCGTAGGAATTACCCGCGGTGTGAACAAATATCACATTATCCGCGCAACGCTGGAATCTATTGCCTATCAGGTAAATGACGTACTAAATGCCATGAAAGCAGATTCAGGCATTAATCTGGCGGCATTAAAAGTTGATGGCGGAGCCAGTGCCAACAATTTCCTGATGCAGACACAGGCAGATATTATCAATGCACCGGTCAACCGTCCATGCTGTGTTGAGACAACTGCAATGGGGGCTGCTTATCTGGCAGGTCTGGCAGTAGGCTACTGGAGCAGTAAAGAAGAAGTGCGCCACAATTGGTCTATTGACCAGAAATTCTATCCGTCTATCACCGAAGAAACAAGAGAGCAAAAGATTAAAGGATGGAATAAAGCTGTGAAATATTCTTACGGATGGGCGAAGGATGAATAAAGCCGTTTCGGGATATGAAGTGAGAATTAACAGTTGCTTACATTTTATCAGCAAAGCTAAATAAAATTCAGTGTATTGACAATCTTACAGAGATAGTGGTACGGTAATACAGTAATTTCGGCAAAGGCCGATGATTTTGGAGTTTTACAAATTACATAACGAATATTGAGGTGCGAAAAAATGCAGGAAATGAAACCAATCAAAGAAGGTAAAGTACGTGAGATTTATGACAACGGTGACAGCCTGATCATGGTTGCGACAGACCGCATCAGCTGCTTTGATGTTATCCTGAACAATCAGGTAACCAAGAAGGGAACTGTACTGACTCAGATGTCCAAGTTCTGGTTTGACATGACAGAAGACATTCTGCCGAACCACATGATTTCTGTAGATGTAAAAGATATGCCTGAATTTTTCCAGCAGGAGAAATTTGATGGAAACAGCATGATGTGCCGTAAGCTTGAAATGCTGCCTATCGAGTGTATTGTGCGTGGATATATTACAGGAAGCGGCTGGGAAAGCTACAAGAAGACAGGTAAAGTCTGCGGCATTGAATTACCGGAAGGACTGAAGGAATCTGACAAGCTTCCTGAGCCGATCTATACTCCGTCCACAAAGGCTGAGATTGGCGATCATGACGAAAATATCTCCTATGAGCAGAGTATCGCTCACCTTGAGAAATATTTCCCGGGAAGAGGAGAGGAATTAGCTGCAAAACTTCGTGATAATACAATTGCACTTTATAAGAAATGTGCAGAATACGCATTAAGCAAGGGAATCATTATCGCAGATACCAAATTTGAATTTGGCCTGGATAAAGACGGAAACATGGTGATCGGTGATGAGATGCTCACACCGGACAGCTCCCGTTTCTGGCCTGCTGAAGGATATGAACCGGGACATGGTCAGCCATCCTTTGACAAACAGTTTGCACGTGACTGGCTGAAAGCAAATCCGGACAATGACTGGACACTTCCGCAGGATATTGTAGATAAGACAATCGGAAAATATCTTCAGGGTTATGAAATGCTTACAGGTAAGAAATTATAATAATTCAGAGATATAGCAGATACTGCTGTTCGAAACATTGATAAAAGTTCGGACAGCAGTATTTTTTGCTAAAATGCCACAAAAGTGTGGAAATCAGATAAATTTTTTGTTACACTAAAGTGAAGAAGGGAATGGAAGAGACAGGATCGTAATCATGGTATATGGTTATATTTTTTGTTTCTGGATTCACGAGAATATGTAAGGAGAAAAAGGGTTATGAAAACACTGAAAAAATTACTTTATATCATAATGGCAGTTGCTGTTTTGGCAGTGCCGGTATTTGGTGTACAGGCTGCGGAAAATGATATTCCTGTTACAGAGCAGTCCGGGGTATCCCCGACGTCATCTCCGGTTCCCATAAGAGAACTGGTTACAAAGGGAAACAAGATTTACTATTATTATAAGGGAAAAATGGTTAAGAACAAATGGAAGAGATATAATGGCTATAAGTATTATTTTGGCGCAAATGGAAATGCTGTGCGAGGAGGACAGCGTATCAACAATGTAGTTTATGTTTTTGATGAGAAAGGACGTTTATTTGAGAATAAACAGAATAAAATTGTAAAATCCGGATCCAATATTTATCATATAAGGACAAAACACGGCCGCGCCAGTATTGGATATTTTATCTATAAGAATAATCTGTATTATGCGGATCCAAAAGGAAGGCTGTATCAGAAGAAATCCAGACAGAACGGTCAGCTTTATTTTACCAATTCCGGTGCTGCGAGAAAAGATTATAATGCTCTGCTGAAAATGCGTGTGATGCAGATTGTATCGTCAATTACAAATTCAGGTATGAGTCAGAGCCAGAAGCTTTATGCATGTTGGAAATATGTTGTTTACGGAGGATTTTACTATGGTGGTCCGGATCCTAACATTTACCAGAGTGGCTGGGCGCGCAGTGAGGCATTGAGGATGTTTCGTACAGGATATGGCAACTGTTATGGATTTTCCTGTATTTTTGCTGCTCTTGCAAGAGAAATAGGATATACACCGTATATGATCTGTGGCCGGGTACCGGGAAGCAGAGATGGAGCGGCAGATGGATTTACCCGTCATTGCTGGGTAAAGATCAATGGTCTTTATTATGATCCGGAAGCACAGTATGCCGGCTGGATGAAAGGGGTTTATGGTTATGATTCCTATCCGATCAGTCACCAGATTCAGAGAATTGTTAACTTTTGTAAATTCTGATGTGCAGATAAGTTGATTAATTATATGAGAGGTGTTTCTATGGAAAGCAGAATTGCAGTGATCAGTATTATAGTAGAGAATTCAGATTCTGTAGAATGTCTGAACAGGATTCTTCATGAATATGGCATTTATATCATCGGCAGAATGGGGATTCCTTACAGGCAGAGAGGGATAAGCATTATCAGTGTGGCAATAGATGCACCTCTGGATATAATCAATGCACTGACCGGAAAAATTGGCCGGCTGGCAGGGGTTTCAGCAAAAACAGTCTATTCGAAAGCTTAGAGGAAATGAAAATATATGGCATCAGCAGAGTTGCAGATACCTGAACACATTCAGGAGACACAGAATATTACCAGAGAAGAACTGGAAATGATTTTACATACACAGAATCCACTGGTAACGGAAGAACTACGAAGAAGAGCACAACAGACCGCAAAAGCAATTTATGGAAATAAAATTTATGTCCGCGGTCTGATCGAATTTACAAATTACTGCAAGAACAATTGTTATTATTGTGGTATACGCTGTTCAAATACGGATGCAGACAGATACCGGCTTTCTTTGGAACAGATTCTGTCCTGCTGTGAAACAGGATGGAATCTTGGTTTTCGGACTTTTGTTCTGCAGGGCGGAGAAGATCCGCATTTCACAGATGAACATATTTGTCAGATTGTCCGCACGATTAAAGAAATATACCCTGACTGTGCAGTGACTCTTTCTATTGGAGAAAAGAGTGAAGAAAGCTATCAGACATATTTTAATGCAGGCGCTGACAGATATCTCTTGCGTCATGAGACAGCAGATGAAGATCATTACAGAAAACTTCACCCGGAACAGATGTCCCTGGTTTTCAGAAAAAATTGTCTGAAAAACCTGAAGAAAATAGGATATCAAACCGGATGTGGATTCATGGTAGGATCTCCGGGACAAACTGTAGATACACTTTACTGCGATCTTTTATTTATTAAGGAATTAAAGCCTGAAATGATAGGAATTGGACCGTTTATTCCTCACAAAGACACCCCGTTTGCTAAAGAATCACCCGGAACGCTGGAGCAGACGCTGCGATTATTGTCAATTATCCGCCTGATCCACCCACATGCGCTTCTTCCGGCAACAACAGCCCTTGGAACCATAGATCCCAAGGGCAGAGAGAAGGGAATTTTGGCAGGGGCCAATGTAGTAATGCCCAACTTATCACCGGTCAATGTCCGGGATAAGTATACCCTTTATGATAATAAGATCTGTACAGGTGATGAAGCTGCTGAATGCAAAGCCTGTATGGCAGCACGTATGAAGAGCATTGGTTATGAAGTAGTGACAGACAGAGGCGATTATAAAGCATGACTGCAGTTCACTCCTGAATAACTTAAGCACCCGCAATAAGCGGAACATAAAACTGAATATAGAAAAAACTAATCGGAAAGCGGCAGATAAGGAAGCCCCTGACCGAAAAGAAAGGAAACCAATCTATGTATAATCCAAAATCATTAAAAGCAGAGGAATTTATTTCCGACGAAGAGATCAGAGAAACCCTTGCATATGCAGATGCAAACAAAGAAAATGTGGAGCTGATCGACCAGATCCTTGCGAAGGCAAAAGAATGTAAAGGACTTACCCACAGAGAAGCCTCTGTCCTTCTTGCCTGTCCCATTCCTGAGAAGATTCAGGATATGTATGATCTGGCAGCGGAGATCAAGAAAGAATTCTACGGAAACAGAATCGTTCTGTTTGCCCCTCTGTATCTTTCCAACTATTGCGTAAACGGCTGTGTGTACTGTCCGTATCATAAGAAAAATCAGCATATTGCCCGCAAAAAACTTACTCAGGAAGAAATTGTAAAAGAAGTAACTGCTCTTCAGGATATGGGACATAAACGTCTTGCTATTGAAGCCGGAGAGGATCCGATCAATAATCCCATTGAGTACATTCTGGAATGCATCCAGACAATCTACAGCATTAAACATAAGAACGGTGCCATCCGACGTGTCAATGTAAATATTGCGGCCACAACTGTGGAAAATTACAGGAAATTAAAAGATGCAGGAATCGGTACCTACATTCTTTTTCAGGAGACTTATCATAAAGAAAGTTACGAAACACTTCATCCAACAGGTCCGAAACATAACTATGCCTATCATACAGAAGCAATGGACCGCGCAATGGAAGGCGGCATTGATGATGTAGGACTGGGTGTATTATTTGGTCTTGAACTTTACAGGTATGAGTTTGCCGGGCTTCTGATGCATGCGGAACATCTTGAGGCAGTTCATGGAGTAGGTCCTCATACTATCAGTGTGCCTCGTATCAAACATGCGGATGATATTGATCCTTCTGCTTTTGATAACAGTATCAGTGATGAAATTTTTGCCAAAATCTGTGCACTGATCCGGATTGCTGTGCCATATACGGGAATGATCATTTCCACAAGAGAAAGTAAAGCAGTTCGTGAAAAAGTACTTCCTCTGGGAGTTTCTCAGATCAGCGGTGCCTCCAGAACAAGTGTTGGCGGGTATGACGTTCCTGAAACAGAAGATGAAGTGACATCTGCACAATTTGACGTCAGTGACCAGAGATCTCTGGATGAAATCGTTAACTGGCTGATGGGTATGGGAGATATCCCAAGCTTCTGTACTGCCTGTTACAGAGCAGGAAGAACAGGTGACCGTTTTATGTCTTTGTGCAAAAGTAAACAGATTTCCAACTGCTGCCATCCCAATGCGCTGATGACATTGATGGAATATCTCCAGGATTATGCAAGCCCTGAGACGAAAAAAGTCGGACTGGAGCTGATTCAAAAAGAACTGGAAAATATCCCGGGCGAAAAGATAAGGAAACTCACAGAGGAACACCTTGCAGATATTGTAAACGGACAGAGAGATTTCCGATTCTGACATTCTCTGCACTTTTAACGATCAATAACAACACCTGAAAGAAGGGATTAATATGGCAGTGACATTGAACGAAACACCTTCCGGAAACCGTCTGCATATCGGAATCTTTGGCAAAACCAACAGTGGAAAATCCTCATTTATCAATACTTTTTCCGGACAGAAAGTATCGATTGTTGCGGATGTTGCCGGAACTACCACAGATCCTGTATACAAATCAATGGAAATCTATCCTCTTGGTCCCTGTGTCCTCATCGATACGGCAGGATTTGATGATGAAGGAGAACTGGGTGCATTACGAATAGAAAAAACCAGTCTGGCTGCACAGAAAACTGAACTGGCGATCATCCTTTTCTGTGGGGATGAAATGGCACAGGAATTAAAATGGTATAACTATTTTAAGAAACGGCAGACACCGGTAATCCCGGTGCTTGGTAAAGCTGATCTATATACACAGGAACAAAAAGAATATCTGATTCAGATGATTCAGAAAAATACAGGAGAAACGGTCTGTCCTGTCAGTTCTGAAACGGGAGAGGGAATCCGGAAATTAAAAGAGCTTCTGGCAGAAAAAATCCCGGAAGGCTACGGTAACAGAATGATCACCGGGAATCTGGTTTCCAAAGATGATCTGGTACTCCTTGTAATGCCACAGGATATCCAGGCACCAAAGGGACGGCTGATCCTGCCCCAGGTACAGACTCTACGAGAACTGCTGGATAAAAGATGTCTCATAATGAGTGTAACTACTGACCGGTATCCGGCTGCATTGCAGACTCTTTCCAGACCACCGAAGCTGATCATCACAGATTCTCAGGTGTTCCCATACATCTATGAGAACAAACCAAAAGAGAGCATGCTTACTTCCTTTTCTGTACTGTTTGCGGCATACAAGGGAGATCTTTCTTACTACATAGAGGGAGCAAAAGCAATTGACAGTCTGAAAGAAACTTCTCATGTACTGATTGCCGAATGCTGCACACATGCACCTCTGAAAGAGGATATTGGCAGAGTGAAAATTCCCCGGATGCTGAAAAAACGATTTGGAGAAAACCTGCAGGTAGAGCTGGTAAGCGGAACCGATTTTCCGGATGACCTTACCGGATATGATCTGATCATCCAGTGCGGAGCATGTATGTTTAACCGGAAATATGTGATGTACCGCATCGACAGGGCAAAGAAGCAACAGGTACCTGTGACCAATTACGGGATAACCATCGCACATCTTACCGGAATACTGGATCATGTGGCATTGCCGGAATGATGATTCCAATCCCGAAAAATAACAGATATTAACAAATACATAAAGACTGCTGTACAGTTAGATTACTGTATGGCAGTTTTATTGTTATATTACAGGAAATTAATCCTGCTAATCCTGCAAGCAGGATTCTTTTTTATAAATAATTGCTTCACAATTTGGATGAATTTCGCAAAATTTTCATGAAGATATTGACAAGCAGCCTATGTTAGTTTATACTAACTTACAGTTAGAGAAAGTTAACCATACCCAAAGTATTATCAATGCCCGATTATCAGGCAAGGGATAAATACTTTCCAATCCCCATATTAATATATCTAAAAGAACAAAAGGAGGATAATACATGAGTATTGTAATCGTAGGCGGACATGACAGAATGGTAGGACAGTACAAAAAAATCTGCAAATCTTATAAATGCAAATGTAAAGTATTTACACAGATGGAAGCCGACTTTGGAAAAAAGATAGGATGTCCGGATCTTCTGGTACTTTTTACAAATACTGTATCCCATAAGATGGTAAAATGCGCACTGGACGAGGTTGGCGCTTCTACAGATATTGTGCGCTGCCATACCAGCAGCGGAAATGCACTCAACGGTATTCTCGAAGCACGTTGCTGATAAATACTTTTCTTGTATATATTGCATAATATAGTGATAAATTAATGAAAAAAATTATTAATGTTTTAAACTGAAAAACTTTATCATTAAAAATTTCAATAAAGTTATTGACATCTAACCAAAATTAGAATACACTAACTACATGATAAAGATAATGTTTATCACTTATTAAATGCAAAGGAAGGGATGAAGAAATGCCGTTATCAATGGTAAATGCAGGTGAACCTTTTACAATCAAAAGGATCGGAGGCAAAGAAGAAGTGAAGAGACATCTTGAGGAGCTTGGCTTCGTAGTAGGAGGAGTTGTCACAGTTGTTTCTGAGATTAACGGAAGCCTGATCGTTAATGTTAAAGAATCCAGGGTTGCCATTGGAAAAGATATGGCAAGCAAAATTATGGTCTGAACCATAATTTCTTCCTGAAAGAAAAATAAAATTCCAGAGCGTATAGATTATGAAAATGATTTTTCAGACACGCTCCGGGGAAAGAAGGGAAAGAAACTTGAAGACATTAAAAGAAGTTCATGTTGGAGAGACCGTTAAAGTCCAGAAGCTTACCGGTGAAGGTCCGGTCAAGAGAAGAATCATGGATATGGGAATTACTAAAGGCGTGGAAATTTATGTAAGAAAAGTTGCACCTCTGGGAGATCCTGTAGAAGTAACTGTAAGAGGATATGAATTATCCTTACGTAAAGCAGATGCCGAAATGATTGTCGTGGAATAATTTTTTTGACATCATGTTAGGTCTTTCTAACAATTAGTGCCATCTAATAGTTAATAAAAACTAAGTATTAGTGATGACTAATAACTGTTGAGTGTGATATCAACAGCAGAAAGATTGGATAAAGCGATCAAAATAAAAGAGATCAAGAAATCAGAGGAGAGAGATTATGTCAGTAAAAATTGCACTCGCAGGTAATCCGAACTGCGGTAAAACGACATTATTCAATGCACTGACCGGCTCAAATCAGTTTGTAGGTAACTGGCCAGGTGTAACTGTCGAGAAAAAAGAGGGTAAGCTGAAGGGACACAAGGATGTGGTCCTCACTGACTTACCTGGTATTTATTCTTTATCACCATATACACTTGAAGAGGTAGTTGCAAGAAATTACATTCTTCAGGAAAAACCGGATGCGATCATCAATATCGTTGATGGTACCAATATTGAACGTAACCTGTATCTTACAACACAGATTCTGGAACTTGGGATTCCGGTCATCATGGCAGTCAACATGATGGATATCGTTGAGAAAAACGGTGATACAATACATATTGATAAACTGAAAAAGAAACTTGGCTGTGAAGTTGTTACTATTTCTGCTCTGAAGGGAACTGGAATCACAGAAGCTGCAAACAAGGCAGTTTCCATTGCCCAGAGCCACCGGAAAGTAACACCTGTCCATGAATTCTGCGATAAAGCAGAAGAGATCATCGGAGCAGTTGAGAATAAACTGACCGGTGTGGTACCGGAAGAACAGAAGAGATTCTTCGCGATCAAGCTTCTTGAAAGAGATGACAAGATCATTGAGCAGATGAATACATCCGTAAATGTATCTGCCGAGATCAAAGAAATGGAAAATGAGTTTGACGACGATACAGAAAGTATTATCACAAATGAGAGATATGTTTATATTTCTTCTATCATTGGTCAGTGTGTGACTAAGGCAAGAAAAGATAAGCTTTCCACATCTGATAAGATCGACCGTATTGTTACCAACAGATGGCTGGCACTGCCGATCTTTGCAGTTGTAATGTTTATCGTATATTATGTATCTGTAACTACAGTTGGTGCTTTCGTAACTGACTGGACAAACGATGTTCTGTTTGGTGAGATCATTCCTCCGGCAATTGAATCAGGGCTGAATGCGATTGGCTGTGCAGCATGGTTACAGGGACTGATCCTTGACGGTATTGTAGCCGGTGTGGGAGCTGTTCTCGGTTTCGTACCTCAGATGCTTGTACTGTTTGCATTCCTTGCATTCCTTGAGTCCTGTGGTTACATGGCTCGTGTAGCATTCATCATGGACAGAATTTTCCGTAAATTCGGTCTTTCAGGTAAATCCTTCATTCCAATGCTTATCGGCAGTGGATGCGGTGTTCCAGGTGTTATGGCTTCCCGTACGATCGAGAATGACCGTGACAGAAAGATGACAATCATGACAACTACATTCGTTCCCTGCGGAGCTAAACTTCCGATCATTGCCATGATCGCAGGTGCATTCTTCGGAAACAGCGGATGGGTTGCAACAAGTTGTTACTTTGTCGGTATTGCAGCAATTATCTGCTCCGGTATCATCTTAAAGAAAACAAAAATGTTTGCCGGTGATCCGGCTCCGTTCGTTATGGAGCTTCCTGCATACCACTGGCCAACAGTCAGCAATATCTTAAGAAGTATGTGGGAAAGAGGCTGGTCCTTCATTAAGAAAGCCGGAACAATCATCCTTCTTTCAACAATCATTCTGTGGTTCTTAATGAGCTTCGGATGGGAAGGCGGAAGCTTCGGTATGGTTGAAGAACTTAACGAGAGTATCCTTTCTAAGATCGGTACAGCAATCGCATGGATCTTTGCACCTCTTGGCTGGACAAAAGCCGGCGAAGGATGGAAGATGGCAGTTGCAGCTGTTACAGGTCTGATCGCAAAAGAGAATGTAGTAGCTACATTTGGTATGCTTTATGGATTCGCAGAAGTTGCAGAAGACGGTGCTGAGATCTGGGGTAACCTGGCAGCAGCCATGACACCGATCGCAGCTTACGGCTTCCTGGTATTCAACCTTCTTTGTGCTCCTTGCTTCGCAGCTATGGGTGCGATCAAGAGAGAGATGAACAATACAAAATGGTTTTTATTTGCAATCGGATATCAGTGTGGACTTGCATATCTTGTGTCTCTGTGTATCTATCAGATCGGTACACTGGTTACAGGCGGCGGTTTCGGTATCTGGACAGTGGTTGCATTCGCAATTATCATCGGATTTTTATATCTGCTGTTCAGACCTTATAAGGAAAGCGGCAGCCTTAATGTAAAGGTAAAGGGTATGGCAAAAGCCAGATAAAACAGTAATAAGATCAGAGCCTGCGTCCCATCTGGTGGTGCGGGTTCTGATAAACAGAATTGCAACTGTTTCATACCTTTTTCATCGCGGAGCGTGTTACTGAGAACGAAGTGAACAGTAACGTATCTTCACAGTTAGTGGACTGCTGATTATCAGATTGCAGTATAGTGATTATATGTGTATGATAATGATATAAAGCAGGAGGTGTCATTTATGGGAACATTGATTGTAGGAGCAATTTTGATTTTAATTGTCGGACTGATCATAAGAGGAATCGTCAGAGACAAAAAAAGCGGCAAGTCATCATGTGGCGGAGACTGCAGCCACTGCAGAGGGTGCCATTGAGAATCAGGCATATTACTGAAACCTGATGCCAAACAGCAGCCATATGTCAGGAAACAGAAATTAACAAGCGGAAGGATGATGTGATTTTGGGAGCAGCAGCATTACAGAGACAGGAAAATTGTAAAGAGCCCAATTACCAGAGAACCCGAATGCAGAAAGATGTTGTAATCCAGGAATTAAAGAAGCGAGGATGCAGGATTACCAAACAGAGAAGAATGCTGTTGGAAGTCATTCTTGAAAATGAGTGTTCCTGCTGTAAAGAAATCTATTACAATGCATCCCGCCTGGATCCGGGCATCGGATCAGCTACGGTTTACCGTATGGTAAATCTTTTGGAAGAAATTGGTGCGATCAGCAGAAGAAATATGTATAAAATCGTGAGAAATCCGGATTGTAAAGATGAAAGTGTATGCACCATTGAGCTGGATGACAATACAGTCCAGAAATTATCAAAAGACAGTTTTAACAATGTAGTTCTGACAGGACTGAAGGCCTGTGGATACATTGACAAACAGGAAATTGAGCGGATGTTCGTAAATTCCTGTGATTTTAAACATTGAAAACAAGTAAAAATTTAAATAGAGAACGAACTGATGACCGCCGGGAAATACTGAAGAGTATAATTTCCGGTGGCTTTCTTATATTTCTTCAGTTTTTTACGCTCTTTTGGCAATATGGTTTCCGGTAACCATCTTAACATGTCTGAAATGAGAACATTTCTCAATAAGAAAAAAAAAGTAGAAATACAGAAACTTTGGCTGTATAATACATGAAATATAAATAAGCTGATGTCGCAATAATGCGTTTGCCCATCATATTTATCTGAAAACAGTTCATAACTGTTCAGCACCGAAAGGATGCTGAGTGGTTACAATAAATTAAAAATCACAACAGGAGGATACATCAATGATTAAATTTGACGGTAAAAAAACAGGAATCTTTGCAGCAGGAGTAGCTTTCGGTACAGCAGGTATCAAGATTCTTACAAGTAAAGATGCAAAGAAATTATACACAAACTGCACAGCAGCCGTTTTACGTGCAAAGGCATGTGTAATGAAAACAGCTTCCGCAATTCAGGAGAATGCTGAGGATATTTATGCAGAAGCACAGCAGATCAACGAAGACAGAGCAGCAGCTGAGGAAGTGGTAGAAGATACAGCTGACGAAGCAGCAGAAGAAACAGAAGAGACAACAGATTTCAAAGAAGAGACAGAAGAAACAGAAGAAGGCAGCGAGGAATAATGAAATTTGCTATTAAGCATGAAATAAAAGGACGAATTCGTATCCACCTTGCGCAGAAACACATGACCTACAGACAGGCGGATATTCTGCAGTGTTATCTGGAGAAAGAGGCAAATATCAGCAAGGCATCGGTTTATGTAAGGACTCAGGATGTCGCTGTTGTCTATACCGGCAGCAGAGATGGGCTGATTCGTTTACTGAGCAGATTTTCCTATGAAACTGCTCAGGTATCTGAATCAGCACTTGAGAATTCCGGACGTGAATTAAACGAAACCTATAAAGAAAAACTGATCAACTCTGTAGTAATGCGTACATTAAATAAAATGTTTTTGCCATACCCGGTACGTGTAGCGATCACTACAGTGAAATCAGTGAAATACATTTATCATGGTGTACGTACTTTGATGAAGGGAAAACTGGAGGTACCTGTTCTGGATGCAGCAGCAATCGGTGTATCTATGCTCCGCGGTGACTTCAATACTGCAGGTTCCACCATGTTCCTGCTTGGAATCGGTGAGATCCTTGAGGAATGGACACATAAGAAATCCGTCAATGACCTTGCAAGAAGCATGTCTATCAATGCAGAGAAAGTATGGTTTGTAAATGAAGACGGACAGGAGGTTCTTATATCTGCTTCTTCTGTTAAAGCAGGTGATCTGATACGCGTACATATGGGTAATGTGATTCCGTTTGACGGAGATGTTGCAGCAGGAGAAGCAATGGTCAACCAGACTTCTCTGACAGGTGAATCTGCGCCTGTACGTAAAGCAGAAGGCAGCTTTGCCTATGCAGGAACTGTTCTGGAAGAGGGCGAACTCACTGTTAAGGTTAAAGAAGCAGCAGGTTCCAGCCGCTATGAGAAGATCGTCAACATGATCGAGGATTCTGAGAAGTTGAAGTCCTCTGTGGAAAGTAATGCAGAACATCTTGCAGACAGACTTGTACCATACACTCTTGCAGGTACAGGGATAACTTATCTGCTTACCAGAAACATGACGAAAACCCTTGCGGTACTTATGGTAGATTTCTCCTGCGCACTGAAGCTTGCCATGCCTGTTTCCGTATTATCCGCTATACGTGAGGCAAGTACTCACAGTATTACTGTAAAGGGCGGTAAATATATGGAAGCAATGGCTGATGCCACGACTATTGTATTTGACAAGACGGGTACACTTACAAAAGCAAAGCCTGTAGTTTCAGATGTGGTATCTTTCAGTGAAGAGCTGAGTTCAGATGAGCTTCTGCGTATTGCAGCATGTATGGAGGAACATTTCCCTCATTCCATGGCAAGAGCAGTTGTCAATGCAGCCAAAGAGAAACATCTTGTTCATGAGGAAATGCATTCAAAAGTAGAATATATCGTAGCTCATGGTATTTCTACAACTATTGAAGGCAAAAAGGCAGTGATCGGAAGCTGGCATTTCGTAATGGAAGATGAAAAGTGTGTAATTCCGGAAGGAATGGAAGACAGATTTGAACACCTGCCATTAGAATGTTCTCACCTGTATCTTGCAATCGAAGGAAAACTTGCAGCAGTTATCTGTGTAGAGGATCCGCTTCGTGAAGAGGCTGCAGATGCAGTACGTGAATTAAAAGAAGCCGGCATTACAAAAGTCGTAATGATGACTGGTGACAGTGAACGTACAGCAGCAGCTATTGCGAAACGTGTAGGCGTAGATGAATATTACTCCGAAGTTCTGCCGGAAGATAAGGCATCTTTTGTAGAGAAAGAAAAAGAACTGGGGCATAAAGTTATTATGATCGGTGATGGGATCAATGATTCTCTGGCACTTTCTTCTGCAAGTGTGGGAATTGCTATCAGTGATGGCGCAGCTATTGCACGTGAAATCGCAGATGTTACAATTTCTGCAGATAATCTCCATGAGATTGTTACGTTGAAGAGACTGAGTACAGCGCTGATGAAGCGTATCCACAATAATTACAGAACTATTATCGGTATAAACGGCGGTCTGATCGCACTTGGAGTTACAGGTATCATTATGCCTACAACATCTGCACTGCTTCATAACATGTCAACACTGACTATCAGTTTAAGAAGTATGAGAAATCTTCTTCCAAAAGAAGAGGAAGCATAAAGATAACCATAAAAACCATATCCGGGATTTCATGATAAAGCAACAGATGCTTAGTCTCTGAAAATCCGGGATATGGTTTTTATTATGTTTTTATTTAATTTTCATGCGTGCCTGCAATAGACTTCTTAATGGCAGCAAAACTCTCTGCACTGATCGCATGCTCCATCTTACAGGCATCCTCGGCAGCAACCTTCGGGTCAACTCCGATAGAAGTCAGCCATCCGGTCAGAAAGGTATGTCTTTCATAAATCTTATCTGCAATTTCCTGCCCTGTTTCCGTCAGATTGATAAATCCGTTCTCATCAATCGTAATGTAATTACTGGCTTTCAAATTCTTCATTGCAACGCTGACACTCGGTTTTGAAAAAGACAGTTCATGTGCAATGTCGATAGAGCGGACATTACCGTTTCTTTTTTTGATCATAAGGATCGCTTCGAGATAATCTTCTCCTGATTCATGTATCGCCATATTGATACTCCTTCCTTTTTTATTTCCGATATTGCTGCTGTGAACTGCTGTACGCAAACAGTACAGGCAGTTATGTTCTGTCAAAGAGTATCATATTTCTTTTTATGATTTTGATACCTGCCGGATAATAATATCCTGTTTTTTTAACATTAAAGCAATACGTTAAACTATAATAACATGGATTATAACATAACTTTTTATTTCCGTAAAGAAATCTCCTCAAAACTATTGACAGAAGAAAAAATAATGCTATAATAAAATCAAACAAATGAACAAGTGCTCATATGTTAATATAAGAGAGATGAGCGGAAAGGGAAAATATTATGAAGAAAACTTATAAAATCGACGTAGACTGCGCAAACTGTGCTAATAAAATGGAGGAGGCTGCTAAGAATACAGCCGGTGTTAAAGATGCAACTGTTAACTTCATGATGCTGAAGATGATCGTTGAATTCGAAGACGGACAGGATCCGAAAGCAGTTATGAAAGACGTATTAAAGAACTGCAAGAAAGTAGAAGACGACTGCGAGATCTTCCTTTAATAAAAGTATTTCAGGGACTGCTGCATAAAGAATAATTTACCGCCATATCTGCCGGTGGATAAACTTTTTGCCGGCAGCCCCTGTTTTTTTACTGATTGGATTCGGTTATAGGCAAGCAGTAAAGCGGATGATTTTATCCGCCTGACTATGGAACAGTTATAAATTGTAATAAGAAAAGAGGTATTGAGATGAATAAGAAGCAGAAAAAAATGCTGGTAAGAATTATCATATCCCTTATTCTGTTGGTTGTTTTTTCCCAGCTTCCGGTTGAGGGTTATCTGCGGTTTGGTCTTTTCATGATCCCTTATCTGATCATCGGATATGATATTCTGAAGAAAGCATTCAAAGGGATTAAAAATAAGCAGGTCTTTGACGAAAATTTCCTGATGGCAGTGGCTACCATAGGTGCCATCCTTCTGGGAGATTATACAGAGGGCACAGCAGTTATGCTTTTCTATCAGATCGGAGAGCTTTTCCAGAGTTATGCAGTAGGAAAGAGCCGCAGAAATATCAGTGAACTGATGGATATCCGTCCTGACTATGCAAATGTAGAAAATAACGGCCAGCTGGAACAGGTGGATCCGGACGAGGTAGCGATCGGAACTATTATTGTTGTACAGCCGGGAGAGAAAGTACCCATTGATGGTGTGATCACAGAAGGTACTTCCACATTAAACACCAGTGCATTGACAGGGGAAAGTCTTCCAAGAAATGCAAAGGTAGGAGATGAAGTGATCAGTGGCTGTATCAACATGACCGGTTTATTGAAAATCCGCACAACAAAGGAATTTGGTGAGTCCACAGTATCTAAAATCCTGGAGCTTGTAGAGAATTCCAGCTCCAGAAAGTCAAAATCCGAGAACTTTATTTCCAAATTTGCAAAATATTATACTCCTGCTGTGTGCTACGGTGCCCTTGCCCTTGCTCTGCTCCCGCCAATCGCATTGCTGATCATGGGAAAACCTGCAATGTGGGGTGACTGGATCTACAGAGCACTTACCTTCCTGGTAATCAGCTGTCCATGTGCACTGGTGATCAGTATTCCGTTAAGCTTTTTTGCAGGAATCGGCGGTGCCAGCAACCAGGGAGTGCTTGTCAAAGGCTCCAACTATCTGGAAACACTGGCACAGACCAAATATGTGGTATTTGATAAAACAGGTACCATGACCCAGGGTGTATTCGAGGTAAGTGGTATTCACCACAATGAAATGTCTGATGAGAAATTGTTAGAGTATGCAGCACTTGCAGAGTGTTCTTCTTCCCATCCCATCAGCAAGAGTCTGCAGAAAGCATATGGCAAACCTGTTGACAGAAACCGTGTTGCAGATATTGAAGAGATCAGCGGAAACGGTGTGATCGCCAAAGTGGATAGTGTCTCTGTAGCAGCGGGAAATGCAAAACTGATGAAGAAGCTTGGTGTTGCCTATCAGGAATGTCATCACGTAGGAACCGTGGTACACATGGCTGTAGATGGCAGATATGCAGGACATATCCTGATCTCTGATATTATCAAGCCTCATGCAAAAGAGGCCATTACAGAACTGAAGAAGGCCGGCATTTCCAGAACTGTTATGCTTACCGGCGACTCCAGACGGGTTGCAGATCAGGTTGCCTCAGAGCTGGGAATTGATGAAGTTTACAGTGAACTTCTTCCCGCTGATAAGGTAACAAAGGTGGAAGAACTTCTGGATAAAAAAACAGCCAAAGAAAAACTGGCATTTGTAGGTGACGGTATCAATGATGCCCCGGTATTGTCCAGAGCAGACATCGGTATTGCCATGGGTGCCCTTGGCTCCGATGCAGCGATCGAGGCAGCAGATATTGTGCTTATGGATGATGACCCGCTGAAGATCTCCAAAGCAATTAAGATCGCACGTAAATGTATTCGCATTGTATATGAAAATATCTATTTTGCTATAGGTATCAAAGTTATCTGCCTGATCCTGGGTGCCATTGGTATTGCAAATATGTGGATGGCAATTTTCGCAGATGTAGGAGTTATGATTATTGCGGTATTGAATGCCATCCGTGCGTTATTTGTGAAAAAACTGTAAATATAGATAAAATTGGCAGTAATGAGAAAGGAAACAGGTGACAGAATGGAAGAACGTAAAGATGAAGTATGTGATGGTTTTGAGGTTCATGAAGATCTGTTGAAGATTGTAAATGAGACTCTGCCTGAGGAGACAGAGCTTTATGATCTGGCAGAACTTTTCAAGGTTTTCGGAGACTCTACCAGAATACGCATTTTGTTTGTTTTGTTTGAGGCAGAGGTATGCGTCTGCGATCTCGCTAAAGCATTGAATATGACTCAGTCTGCAATCTCTCATCAGCTTCGTATTCTGAAACAGAATAAACTGGTAAAGAGCCGCAGAGAGGGAAAATCTATTTTCTATTCTCTGGCAGATGATCATGTCCGCACGATTATCAACCAGGGACGGGAACATATAGAAGAAGATTGAAAAAAGCATCAGTTATCTGAAAGATTATAAATTCAGATAACTGATGCTTTTAAAGTTATAGATGAACTCTTTTCAAAATCTCGTTAGTAAGTCCGCCGATCACTACTCCGGCAGCAACACCTGCCACCAGAAGTGCCGGTGCGTATACAAACACACTTGCATTTTGTACGATCAGCATGGCAATGATTAACTGACCGATATTATGGGAAACACCTCCTGCAACGCTGACACCGATCAGACTGAAGGAGGTTTTTTTCAGCATAAGTGTCATAACCGTCATACTAAGCGCAGCGCCTGCCAGACTGTACAGGATACTGAACAGATTTCCGAACATAAATCCGATCACCAGAATGCGGACAACAGAAACCAGGGCAGCCTCCCTGAATGAATATTTCTTCAAAATAAAAAGTACTCCCAGATTGGCAAGTCCAAGTTTAATCCCCGGAATCCCCGCAAAAACCGGAATCAGTGATTCCACATATCCCAGAATGATCGCCACAGCTGAAAAAAGCCCGAGGCAGGCTGTTTTTTGCTTCATAAATCTATTTTCTCCTCTCAAAAAAATCCAAAATGGAATTCTCGGAATTCTTCAGACATTTTAACATAGAAAAAATATTCCCGCAACCATAAGTTAGATATAACTAATACTGATTTTTACTGAAGTATTTATTGAGAAAAAATGACGAATATCCCAGATAAAAAAGTGTGGATTTTCTCAGACAGACATGTTACTATTTTACAAGTTAGTAGTGACTAATTTATTTTATATAATTACTGCTGACAGCATACCTATAGCAATCCTATATGAATATCTTTGGCAGAAGTCACTCCCTTTTGGTAAAAGTAAAATCCCTTTGGTTAATAAGTTGATTAACCCTCTGGTAAGAGTGATTCCGCAAAAAGAAAAATTTTAGAAGAGGAGAAAACCATGACAAACAAAAAGCTTATGAAAAAAATAGCACCTGTTGTAATGAGTGCCGCAGTTGCTATGACCAGCATGCCATATGCAGTTCTGGCATCTGATTTTACAGACAGTGAGGTACTTACAGACAGTACAGATTTCTCTGTTTCCGAAGAGTTTGACGCCGAGGATGCGCAGGAAGAATTTACCACCGAAGATGTCCAGGATGCTTTTGCTGCAGAAGCACAGCAGGGCGAAGCCTATGTTCTTATGAACATCCCATATGATGATTTCTATAAGGCAGAATTGAAAAACAATGATGTAAAAGTGGATGCCTTTACATCTGCAACCCTTAATAAATCAAGAACTTCCGGAATGATGAACGGAAATTCCGCTTATCATGTAGACCCCAACGGAACCGATGTAACAGGTGTTACATTCCCTGTAAAAGTCAGTGATCTTTCCCTCCTGAAAGACCAGAAACAGGTAACAGATTCTGACTCTGTTACAATTACTGTGACAAACAAAGGACAGACAAGCAGCAATACCTATACAGGAAAAGATTCCCTGATTGAAAATGCCTCTTATTCTTATTACATTTTAAGCGAAACACCGTCTTATTACAAAGAACTTACTGTAAATGCAGATGGCAGCTATTCATTCTCAGCAATGAAAGGCGCTCAGACAAAGACAGTTGCAATTGATGCTACATTAAAAACAGAAACAAAATACGGTGATTATGAACTGGATCTGGACAAGGAAATTTTTTCATCACTGCTCGATACAACCACAGATAAGGTTTATGGTGTAACTGTAAATACTACAGACGGAACTAACTATGGCCTGCGTCATCTGGAGAATATCTGGCACGGAAGCAAGCTTGCCTGGGGAACCGGATATACAACAGAAGTTCACGGATGCCCTGTTTCTTCTGCACATTATAAATCAATCATGGGAAAAACCATTGACAGCGTTACTTATTACACAGATAAGGGAATGATCACCTTTGATGTTCCGGATGTAAAGGTACAGACAACTACAGGAATCAAGGCAACAGTAGCAGATATTATGAATACAGACACATCTGCAGCAGTTACCTTTGACCAGACACTGCCTGCTGATTTCAAGGCACAGTATGCCGTAGACGGAACTGCGGTTTCCTGCACAGACGGAAAACTTGCTGTTGGAACTCTTTCACTGGGAACACACAAGGTTGAAATTGCAGATGCCAGCGGAAACTACGCAGCTATTGTCACTGAATTTACAGTAAATACAGACAAAATGCCGGCTTCCTATGACAGTAACGAGACAAAGCTGGTTGCAGCAGAAGGCATTACTGCAGAAGAATTCTCTGCATACATTAAGAGCATCAGCAAAGTAAAAGTTGATGATACAGAATATGCCGCAACAGGAAAAGGAAGCAAAATCATTGTAAAAGAAGATGGAACTTTAGACCTCACAGATCTTCAGGTAACAGACACAACTGTATTTGAAATAACTGCTGTGGGATATAAGAATAATCTTACTTTTACTTACAAAGAAGTAGAAAATACATTTGAATTAAATACTTCTTCCAAGACTCTATATACAAAAGGCAGCACAAAAACCACTCTCAAAGTTACAACAAACCTTACCGATAAAATTACATGGGAATCCAGCAACACAAAAGTGGCTACAGTAAACAGCAAAGGTGTTGTAACTGCTAAAGCAAAAGGAACAGCAGTGATCACAGCATCCTGCGGAGAATACAAAGTAACCTGCAAGATAACAGTTAAGAATCCATCACTGAAACTTACAAAAACTTCAGCGACTGTAAAAGCAGGAAAAACAACAAAAATTTCCGCAAAAGCAACCCCATCCGGAAAGATTACTTACAAATCCAGCAACACCAAGATTGCAACAGTAAGCTCCAAAGGCATTGTAAAAGGAAAGAAAAAAGGTACAGCCAAAATCACAGTAACCTGCAACGGAGTTAAAAAGGTATTTACAGTAAAAGTAAAATAAATGATAACAGATCAATGACTCACACAATAAATGACCTCGGATTTTACTCCGGGGTCATCTTAATGAGAAAAAAACAACATTAGCAAAAGCCATTATATATAGATTTTTGGATACGAAAATGATATACTTCCAAAGTTAGTTGTGATTAAGTTTTGCTTCGCTCAAAAACAAATGTCATATCCGGCAAAAATAAAATGAAAGAGAGGAAACAACGTGAATAATCAAAATTTTTATCTGCGTCTGATTGCTCTTTTGCTGATCATCATGGCGGTATTTTTCTATAATGGAACAGTAAAGGATAAAGAACAGACTCAGGATATTGCAGACCTGACTGCAAAAGTAGAGAGTCTGGAGAATCAGCAGGACCAGATTCTTACAGCATTACAGGAAACTTATGAAGAACAGAAAACAGCAGCAGAAAGTAAAACTTCTTCTGATGCCTCTTCAGAAGCTGATAATAAATCCGAAAAGGATTCTACAGATAATAAGGAAAATACAGACCAGGCAGATTCTGAAGAAGCCGATGACTCTGACAATGTATATAAGAATGGCACCTTCGAAGGTTCAGGAACAGGATACGGTGGAACGATCACTGTTCAGGTAACTTTGGAAGACGATACCATTACAGCAGTCAGTGTAGTCAGTGCACCGGGTGAAGACAGTGCTTATCTGTCACAGGGTGAGAATGTCATAAACAGCATCATCAGCGAGCAGAGCACAGATGTTGACACCATTTCCGGAGCAACTTTCAGTTCTACCGGTATCTTAGAAGCAGTAAATGACGCATTATCAAAGGCGGAAAACGCATGAAAAAGAAACAACGAAAGGTACGGCTGATCCGTGCCGCCATACAGCTTATATTTTTTATAGCAGCGCCATCTCTTTTTTCTACTGCATTTGCAGGAGTAAAATCTATCTTTCTTGCAATCGGAGGACAGCAGAGCGTAACCTGGAACTCCTTTCTGGATATCACGGCATTGCTGTTGATCATTACCATTCTGTTCGGACGTCATTTTTGCGGTTATGCCTGTGCGTTTGGCTCGCTGGGAGATGCTCTGTATGAGCTTACCGCATTTATCCGTGCGAAATGCTTTGGAAAAAAGAAAAAACATGGATATCCGGAGGAATGGGTGCACAGATTACAGAAAGTAAAATATGTGCTTCTTATATTCCTGCTTCTCTCCTGCATAACAGGATTCTATTCTAAATTACAGGGAATGAGTCCATGGGATGTATTCTCCATGCTTACAACAGGCAGACTGCCAAAATCTACATATATTGCAGGAACAGTTCTGCTGATCCTGATCATGGTCGGAATGTGTACACAGGAGCGTTTCTTCTGCCAGTTTCTTTGTCCCATGGGAGCGGTATTTGCAATCATGCCGATCATCCCGGGAGCACTTTTCAAACGTAATCGTCCAAACTGTGCGCAGAAGTGCACTCTCTGTAAGAAGAGATGTCCGGCACATCTGGATATTGACGGCGATACTGCACATTCAGGGGAATGCATCTGCTGTCACGCCTGCACTGCAGTCTGCCCAAGAAAAAATATTCACACAGGCACTGTTATTGATAAAAATTAGCAATTACTAACTTATTGAGAAAATTTGATTAGTAAGAACTAACTATATTGGTAGACATACTATCCGTACAATGATATAGTCTATAGAGTTAGATAACAACAACAATAAGAGGATAAGGAATCAGAAATATATGACAAACAGACGCTCTTTTGTGCTGGGACTTTTCATTACGGCATCTCTTTTATGCACATCCCGGACTGCATGGGGAAACTCTGAAATAAACACTTACACCAAAACAGACTTTGCTATGGACACTGTAGTATCAGAGACTCTTTACACAACAGGTGAGGATATCACAGCAGACGTAATCTCTGCATTAAAAGATGTGGAAGAGAACTGGATCTCCTGGACAAAAGAAAGTTCTCAGATATATCAGATCAATCAAAATGCCGGAAATACAACAACGGTATCTGATGAAACTGCCACCTGTTTAAAACAGGTACTGGATTTGTCGAAGGATTCTGACGGAGCCATGGATCCTACTATGGGAAGAGTGATCCGCCTGTGGGATATTGACGGAGAGGATCCGCACATTCCTTCAGATGATAAATTAAATTCCCTGCTTGAAAATGTAGGATATGACAAGGTGACTCTGGATGGAAATAAAGTTACCATGCCGGAAGGAGTAACCCTGGATCTGGGTGCGGCAGGTAAGGGAATCGGCTGCGATGCAGCAAAGAAGATTCTTGATGCAGATAAGAATGTATCAGGCATGATTCTGAATCTTGGCGGCAGCAGTGTTATGAGCTATGGAAGCAAACCCGACGGCTCAACCTGGCAGGTAGCTGTCACTGATCCGCGGGATACAGAAGGTGATTACCTTGGAGTAGTTACTCTGAATGGTACTGAATTTTTATCTACTTCCGGAGATTACGAAAAATATTTTATAGAAGATGGTGTCCGATATCATCATATACTGGATCCTGCTACAGGATATCCTGCAAGAAGTGGTCTTACATCTGTGACGGTTGTGTGTGATGATGGTCTGAATGCGGACGGACTTTCCACTGCCTGCTTTGTACTAGGAAAAGAGAAAGCAGAGGAACTTTTAAAGAAATACAATGCAGACGGACTGTTCGTAGATGATTCTGATCATGTCTGGATGACGGAAGGCATGAAAGAAAGATTTCAATTACTGAAAGATACTTATTCCATCAGTGAATAGGCTTATCTTATATAAAGATCTCTGAACTGTCAAAACTTTCAGTTTTCCGGACAGTTTGGAAATATATTTATCGTTACTGTGAACAGTAACTATTTATCAAATCATATTCAGGAGGATTTAAAGGTATGCGCAAAGGAAATTTGATCAAAATGGCAGCTCCTGCAATTTTAAGTGCAGCAATGATGGTTTCAGGATTACCGGTTATGGCTGCGGATTTTACATCTGATACTGCTGTGGAGACTGAGGCACAGACAGATGAGTTTGATGCAGCAGATGACACCGCTGATGCTTTTGCAGGCGATGAGGAAACACCTTTTGTTGACGATCAGGCAGCAGCAGAAGATGAATTCGCTGCAACAGCAGAAACAGGCTACAAATATGTCTATGCAGGTCTGACATGGGCACAGTACTGGGCATCTGAGGGAGTTTATAATGCTGCAAACACAGCTTCCAATGGAACAAAAGACAGCCATGATGAACTTGACAAAGGCGGTTTCGACACAGTAACCAGAGCTACTGTAAACCATGGCCTGCACAGAGGAAGCTACCAGTGTGAAGCAATCATGTATGACAAAAACGGCGGTTCTTATGAGATTTCCTACTGGACCTCAGCTAATGATGCAGTTCTTACAGACGGAACAACTGTAAAGCTGAATCAGCCTGAAAGAGGACAGATTACAAAAGCTGATGGAAGTGTTGTAGAATTCGACCATTATAACGTAGTAGGCCTGAAATATGTACCTGTCGCAGTAAAAGCAGAAGATTATGAAGCCTTCAAATCCCAGTTCAAGGTTGTGGAAGACGGAAGCACAGTTGCCGGAGGATTTGGAGAAAACAATTTGCAGTCCTATAGTGCAGTTGCGGATGTTACCGCTGAAACAAACGGCTTAAAAGAAGCTGTAAAAGGTTCCGATGGAACATTCACATTCAAGGCCAGAACAAACGGTACAGGTTCCGGACTTAAAGATCAGGCACTCCAGACAGCATCCAATGTTACCGCAACAGTAAAAGAAGCAAGTGGAAGTTACGGCGAATTCTTAAGAGTAGATATTACAGGTGACGGATATGGTGCTCTTGGTGCTAAAATGTATGCTGTAAAATGGGATTACTACGGAAATGGTAATAAAGTTCTGGCATCTTACGGAACAAAATTTGCAGCAGATAACTGGATGCACAAGGCAATGGGAATCCAGCTTGGTCTGACAGATTCCTACCGCTGCCAGCTTCCAAAAGGAACAGATGGAACCGGCAAATGGAAAATCACCGTATATGCAATGGGATATGCAGATACTGTATTTGAAGTTAATGCAACAGATGCAAACATCGTAAAACCGGAAGCAGGAGAAGCAGATACAACAGCATTAAAAGCAGCAGTAGAAAAAGCAGAAGCCTTAAAAGAAGCAGATTACACAGCAGATTCCTGGAAGGCAATGCAGTTAGAGCTTCAGGAAGCAAAGGATCTTCTTGCAAAAGAAAAGCCAACTCAGGCAGAGGTTGATGAAGCTACAACCCATCTGAACGCAGCAGTAGAGGCTCTTGTTAAAGCAGATACGAAGGTAACAGTAACTCTCAACAAGAAAACAGCCACTGTTTACAAAGGAAAAACAACTACACTGAAAGCAACTGTAACAGGAGCAGATGCACCAAAAGTTACATTTACTTCCAGCAACCCAAAAGTTGCAGCCGTAAACAAAACAACCGGTAAAGTTACTGCAAAAGCAAAAGGTAGTGCAGTCATCACAGCTAAATGCGGAGATGTAAAGGTAACCTGCAAAGTAACAGTTAAAAATCCAACTCTTACACTGAGCAAAACATCTGTATCTGTAAAAGTCGGCAAAACAACTAAGATTACAGCAAAAGCAGCTCCGTCAGGAAAAGTTACATACAAATCCAACAACAAGAAAATTGCTACAGTATCATCCAAGGGTACAATTAAAGGTATCAAAAAAGGTACTGCCAAGATTACAGTAACATGCAATGGCGTAACCAAAACAGTTAAAGTAACTGTAAAATAATCTGACCGGACTGAAGTCAGGCTGATAATTGCAGTCGGATTCGCAGACAAAAGAAAAGAAATCCTGTATCCCACAGAAAGGGCAGGATTTCTTTTCAGCTGTAAAACTTTATACAGTTATTACAGTAATCACTTGAATATGATTACCTGAAACAAACTATTGAAGAAGGAGGAATTTATGGACAAAAATAATGAGCAGAAAAATAATAAGACTCCGGAAACGAAACCAAAACAGGACAGTTTCCGTCCATGGTTAAAGCTTATTCCTGCGGCAGCAGTTTTTGCAGCAGTCTGTGTAACCTGTTATCAGGCAGATAAAAGTCCTGTGGAAACCACATCAGTTTCCGATAATAATATTATGTCTACTGACGAGATTAAAGAATTGATTTCGCACGGAGCTGCAGGTAAGGATTTTGATTCAGAGAACTCTTCTGAAACCAATGGAACCTCAATTTCAAAAACATCAAAAAAAACAAAGAAAATAAGTAAGATTAAAACAGGAACAAAGAAAAATTCATCTACAGGTTCCTCTGCAAGTGGAGGTACAGCAGGGGGTGGTGCAGGAAGCACAGTCACACCGACTACAGAAGTTCCCGCCGGTGGATATGCAGACGGTACCTATACAGGCTCCGGGACCGGTTTCGGAGGAACGATCACTGTTCAGGTAACTGTCACTGACCATAAAATTACAGCTATCAATATTGTAGATGCATCAAATGAAACAGCCTCCTATTTTGCAAATGCACAGGGTGTGATCAGCAAAATTCTTGCAAGCCAGTCTCCGAACGTAGATGCAGTCAGTGGTGCCACTTATTCTTCAAACGGAATTATTACTGCGGTTCAGAATGCATTGTCACAGGCAATTCCATCAGGAAATCAGGCAGTTGTTACGCCAACTCCCACTCCATCACCGAAACCGACAAAGAAACCTTCTCCAATACCGAAGCCGGGAGACGAACAGATTTACAAAGACGGAACCTATACAGGAACTGGAAAAGGATACAGTGGAACAATTACGTTGACAGCTAAGATTAAAAAAGGTGTGATCAAGTTTCTGGAAGCAGAGCATACAGATACCCCTGTGTTCTTTAAGAAAGCATGGGATATCCTGGAAAATGAGATCATTCAGAATCAGTCTGTCGATGGCATTGATACTGTCAGTGGTGCAACCTACTCTTCAAAGGGTATCATAAACGCAATGAAAGATATTCTGAAACAGGCAGAAAAAGGCACCACAAAAGTGACACCAACTCCAACACCAGAAGTAACAGTTACGCCAATTCCTGAGGCAACCCCAACCCCGACACCGGAAGAAACTCCGACTCCAGAAGTTACTCCAACACCAGAGGAAACACCAGCTCCCACACCAACACCGGAAGAGACTCCGGAGCCTACGCCGGAACCTACAGGACCATATACTGACGGAACTTATACAGGCTCAAGCTACGGATACAGTGGAAGAGTAAATGTAACAGTAACGATTCAGGGCGGTCAGATTGCATCTATTGAACAGAGTAACAGTGATTCACCTGAGTACTTTGATTATGCATGGGAAACTATTTATCCTCAGATTATGGGAAATCAGTCAGCAGACGGAATTGATGCTGCAAGCGGTGCCACTTATTCCTCAGAAGGAATCCTTGGAGCAATTCAGAAAGCTCTTGCCCAGGCATTGGCATAAAATTATTGTAAGAGAAAAAATCCTGGCTATTTCTAACTTATAGCGTAAAATGGAGGACAACAATATGATTAAAACAACTGTAAAAGTAGACGGTATGATGTGCGGAATGTGCGAATCTCACGTAAACGATGCAGTGAGAAAAGTCTTTCAGGTAGATAAAGTTACTTCTTCCCACAGCAAAGGGGAAACTGTGATCATCTCAGAGAAACCTGTAGACGAAGCAAAGCTAAAAACAGCCATCAGCGCAACAGGATATGAAGTAAAAGGTATCAGTTCAGAACCTTATGAAAAAAAGAAAGGTCTGTTTTCATTTCTTCATAGATAATGAGCATGTTCAGTAAATATCATTAAATCATAAACCTATTAAAAAACCAGGCAGAAATTTTGCAGATTATACTGCAGTTTTTGCCTGGCTTTCTCTGTGCCAACAAATTGATTTCTCGACAAATCTCGAATAATGGCGTTAAAAAGTCTGAAAAATTCCCAAAAATCAGTTGCTTAATTTGTACAAAACATGGTAGACTATTTGTAGTTAAGAAGTGACAGAAATTTACAATTACTTAACCGAATCAGGTGAGACAAATGACTCTATCTGCCTGATTAATCAGGAGATGAAAGAATGAAAAGAAAGATAGAACTTGTCTGCTGGATTTTATTTACCTTATGTTCCGGTATTTGCTTCTTTATCAATTTTATGAGCAAACCTCCTGTAGACGATACACATAAATTTACCTTATATATGATCGGTGCTGCAACAGTATCTTTACTTTATCCGGGAACTATGTTTATCCTTGGACTGAGAAACAGTTATCTGTATGATAAATTAAACAAATTTGCTAAAGAAAAGGGCGAGACGGAAACTGTCAAATCTACACAGATTTCAAAACCATCCGTATCAGGATATACAGTCTCTGATATGAACATCCTTGTCAGTGCTCTGACCTCTGATCAGAAACTTACAGAGGAAGAGAAAGAATATTTATTAGAATACATTAAGAAGAAATGATGTGATGTTTAAATGGAACTGTTAGTTTGTATGTCCATTGCAGGAAGTATTCCTGTTGTGATCTGTTTACTTTTGTATATAATCCAGCGTGGAAACTATAATTACATTCTCGGAAGAAGATTACTACTGACAGGTGTGTTCTTTTATCTGGTACCTGTGCAGTTGGTTAAATATTTGCTTCCAAAAGATGCACTTCCAGAAACAATGTTAATTGGTAAAAAAGCTGATTCCTATCTTTCAGGTTCTCTAGCTTTCTGGAGTGAAAAGCAGGGTGATTACATATGGATACCTCAATGGATTAATATATTTGCCAGGATCTGGCTAGCAGGAATTATTATCTTCGCAATCTATGAGATTATTAAATACTGGAGAGGAGCACATTCTATCCGGAACTATATCTTTGAAAAGATTGAAGATCCAGAAGATAATCTCACCTATTATCTGATTCCAGATGAGATCTGTGGTCCATGTACCATTGGATTTTTCCGTCAGAAGATTGTGTTTCCAGAGAGTTTTCCTCTGCATCCTGATTTTATTATGGTATATAAGCATGAACATACACATTTGAAAAATCATGACAATTTAGTAAAACTTTTATGCCTTTTTGTTCTGTGCCTGCACTGGATGAATCCTGTGGCATATCTTTTACTTTTCCTTTACATAGATACAGCAGAAATAGTCAGTGATAGTGCAGCCGTCGATGGCTGTACAAAAGAAAAACGTCAAGACTATGCAAGTTTGCTGGTATTAGAAGCCGCAACTTCTGATATTCGCCCAGCCGTGTGGAAAAATAACCTTTCCGGACATAAAAACAATAAGGAAGGAAAGGATTTTAAAACATTAAAAAGGAGGATCAACTACATGATGAAGGAAAAGAGAAAAGGGGTGTTACAGAGAGGAATTATGGTGGCAGTGTCGGCGTTGACAGTTGTGGCGAGTGCCGGGACGGTAATGGCGTATGCGCCCGTTGCGTCATCGGATGAAAGTTTTGAAGAATTTATTTCTGATGATTCAACATATGATTTTGGATTTGATAATATGGATGACAGTCTAATGATAGAATCTATTGATTTTTCTGAAAGTGACACTGTATATGTTGATTCAACCGGAGATCAAATAGTAGATCAGAGATCATCAGATACTTATGCATTATGTACGCATAGTATGATTCCAGCAACTTTTTATACTCATACAAAGAATTCTTCTGGAGGATGTACTGTAAAAGTTTATAAATGTCAAAGATGTGAAAAATGTGGATATAGTGCTAACGCTCAGTATGATCATACTACTACATATGCGAAATGCCCTCATTAATTAAAAACTTATTTATGTAATATATAGTAAAAAGATCTTCAGATGTTTAAGAATTATTTTAAATGTCTGGAGATCTTTTTATTAATTTGATATTCAATATTTATAACTTAAATATCTTAATTTTAATACATTCATTCTTCTGAAATACTTTCTCAATATCCCTCCAATTTCCCTCTTGCATTTTTGTGAAAGTTAGAATATACTAACCAATAGAGTTAGATATAGTAAACTCTCGCGTGAATAAAATCATTTGAACTCCATCCGAAGACCTGCTGAATTCTTCGGAACATTGGATTACGTCTGTACTTTCTGAAATCACAGCTATGCTGAAAACCGTACCTCAGATATGATCCACTTGGTACATCAAAGCTACGGTGTACCAGGAGTCCAAATGCAAAACCAGAAAGGGGATTTATCATGTACTTAGAAATTGAGAAAGTAATTGGAAGAGAAATTCTGGATTCCAGAGGAAATCCGACAGTAGAAGCAGAAGTATATCTGATGGATGGCACTGTTGCAAGAGGAACTGCTCCAAGCGGTGCATCTACAGGAGAATTCGAAGCTCTGGAATTAAGAGATGGAGATAAAGCTCGTTACCTTGGAAAAGGCGTACAGAAAGCAGTAGAAAACATCAACACAACAATCAACGAGGCAATCGAAGGTCTCGATGCAGGCGATATCTATGCAGTAGACGCAGCAATGATCGCAGCAGACGGAACAAAAGACAAATCCAAACTTGGAGCAAATGCAATCCTTGCAGTATCTATCGCATGCTGCAGAGCAGCGGCAACTTCTCTTGAAATTCCGCTGTATCGTTTCCTTGGCGGAGTATCCGGAAATCGTCTCCCTGTACCAATGATGAACATCGTAAACGGCGGATGCCATGCATTATCATCCGGGCTGGATGTACAGGAATTCATGATCATGCCAGTTGGGGCACCTTCCTTCAAAGAATGCTTAAGATGGTGTGCAGAAGTATTCCATGCACTTGCTTCTATCCTGAAAGAACGCGGACTTGCTACATCAGTAGGTGATGAGGGTGGTTTCGCACCTGCACTGAAATCCGATGAAGAAGCAATCGAGACAATCCTTGAAGCAGTTAAGAAAGCCGGATATGAACCAGGCAAAGACTTCAGGATTGCCATGGATGCTGCTTCCTCTGAATGGAAGAGTGAAAAAGGCAAAGGATATTATAAACTTCCAAAAGCCGGCACAGAGTATACATCCGAAGAGCTCATTGAGCACTGGGCTAAATTATGCGAAAAATATCCGATCATCTCCATCGAAGACGGTCTGGATGAAGAAGACTGGGAAGGATGGCAGAAACTTACAGCCAGACTTGGCGACAAAGTACAGCTTGTCGGTGATGACCTGTTTGTTACAAATACAGAAAGACTTGCAAAAGGTATCAGCCTTGGCGCAGGTAATGCGATCTTGATCAAATTAAACCAGATCGGTTCCGTATCCGAAACACTGGAAGCAATCAAGATGGCTCACAAAGCAGGATACACTGCGATTTCTTCTCATCGTTCCGGCGAGACAGCAGATACAACAATCGCAGACCTTGCAGTAGCACTGAACACCTGCCAGATTAAGACCGGAGCTCCAAGCAGATCCGAACGTGTTGCAAAATACAACCAGCTTCTCCGTATCGAAGAAGAACTCGGCGCAAGCGCAGTATATCCGGGAATGAAAGCCTTTAATGTAAAGCAGGACTAAACAGAACTATAGCAATCCTCGTAAATAATGCATACCATAGATAAAATAAACCTGTAAAATGCAAAATGCATTTCTCATCTTAATCGTTTAGTGAGAAATGCATTTTTGTATATGAGACTTTATTATATTCACTCATCTGTATCAATACTGTCTGTTTCTTTCGAACTCTTCAGATATCCCCTTACAGCAGGCTCAATCGTCTGTTCCATAAGCCGGTGAAGCAGTTCTGTCGTCGTAATATTATGATCTCCCAGAAGCGAATTATACAGGAAGTTTCCTGACAGTTCTTCAGTAATAGAACTCAGTCCTGCCAGAATCATTTTTTTACCGGGTGTTTCGTTCCATCTGATTTCAATTCCATTATCTTCATGAAAGAAAATGTGCACTTTTCGTTTCACACATTCTTCTATAAAAGTAATTTCCAGCTTTAATACAGGGATATCGTTTTCATCCCTTGCAAATTCTCCCAGTGTAGCTACAAGGTAATGTTCTCCATGAAGATCAACACATCCATCCGCAGCCCTTCCAAATCCAACAGGAAGCTTATGGATCACCTCACCTTCGGTAAAAGAAACGTAAAAGTTTCCTGCATCATAAGTAAAAGAAATTTCAGAAATACCATCTGTCATATTATTGTGGAATACCTGCACAAACAACGGCGCAATTCCAATATTCTGCTGTTCCATAACATAAGTTCTGTCGCTTACAGCCCGCATAAAACTGTGATGATCAGATGGGCGATTAACGGCTGCTGAAATACGGTAGCTGTACTTTTTATCTGAATGCTTCCTTTTGGAAACTACATTTCTTTTCCATCCCCCGCGCAGAGAAGTACTTCTGTTATTATTTTCTACATTTTCCAGTTCTCCGCACAGTCGTTTCAGAAGACCATAGGAGAGTGGACTCTCAGGTAGAATATCGGCGGGATGATAATTAACAGGGAAGTATTTCCGGATGATATTCAGCATGATACAGTCCTGAAACATTTCTTTGTTTCCGGCATTTGTGACAAGAACCATATCCATATCAGGATAAATAATAACATTCTGTCCCAGCATCCCATTATATTCAAAGCTTCCCGGGCGCTGTTCCATCCATAGCTGATATCCATATCCATAGGTGTCATTCTGAGTTTTCAGATGTCGTGCCGTAGATATTTCTATCCAATATTCAGACACCAGCTGCTGACCATTCCATTTTCCCCTCTGAAGATACAGCTGGCCAAGTTTTGCCATGTCTTCTGCACAGAGAAACAGTCCCCAGCCGCCTTTTGTAATTCCTTTCGGACAGGTTTCCCAGTAATATTTCGTGATACCAAGAGGACCAAACAGTCTCGGAGTCAGATATTCGGTCAGGGTTTCTCCTGTACGTTTCGTCACGATTGCAGAAAGAACATAAGTATTCAGACTGTTATATTGAAACTCCGTTCCGGGTTTTCCATTGACAGATGCATTCAGAAAGCTTCCAAGCCAGTCATTTCCGGACACGATACCTGATTCATTAAAAGTTACGCTGCTTGTCATGGTCAGCAGATTCTCTACTGTGATTACAGGGCGGAAAATCTTTGAAAAGGCATTTATATGATCCGGAAAAATGTCATAAATATTTTCATCGAGCTTTAATTTTTCCTCTTCGATCAACATGCCGATTGCCATGCCTGTGATGCTCTTGCACATGGAATGTGTAATATGCCACATTCCCTTAGGATATGGTGCAAAATTACATTCACAGATTACCTTGCCATGACGCAGTGCCATAAAATGATGCATTTCCGTATCTTTGGAAGCATCCAGTTCCCGAAGAAGGGCAGCAAACAGATCAGAGGAGATTCCCTGACTCTCCGGTGTGGCACGTACAAATGCCTGCTCATAAACTGCATCAAACGGAAAATCCGGTTTCTGTGGGAAATAATCTACCCGTGTACCGCCTGTCTTTCCAAGGATCATATTTAAAACCAGTTCTGCAACTGCAATCTGTTCTTTTGCCATAAAAATACCTCCTTTTCGGATTTGTTTTGATTATACAGACCTCATACAACAAATGCAAATATATTTTTACAAGAAAGGATATTTCCAGTGAACAGTAATACAGGATTCTCTTTCTACGGCGTATCGCTTTACTGACATAATAAAACGGCTGCGGAATGAACCGCAGCCAGTAATAAGTTTCATCTGTTTATCTTTCTTCAAAAGCGACAAAATCTGTATGATGTCCTACATACTTATAAGCAGGACGGATGATCTTATTTGCATTGATCAGTTCTTCCAGACGGTGAGCACTCCAGCCTGGCATACGCGCAATAGCAAAAATAGGAGTAAATAATTCTTCCGGAATCCCAAGCATGCTGTATACAAATCCACTGTAGAAGTCCACGTTTGCGCAGACATTCTTAAACAGTTTTCTATGTTCCATGATCAGCTTACCTGCAACACTTTCCACACGGTCATAAAGTTTGAATTCCTCGGTCATTCCCTTCTCTTCAGCCAGTGCCTGAGCAAAACGTTTCAGGATTACCTCACGAGGATCGGAGAGAGTATAAACGGCATGTCCCATACCATAAATCAGCCCGGCATGATCAAATGCTTCCTTATTTAATACCCTCTTGAGATAATCAACAATCTCATCTTCGTTGTCCCAGTGTTCTACATGAGCTTTCAGATCTGCAAACATGTTCTGAACTTTCAGGTTCGCACCACCATGACGCGGTCCCTTCAGAGATCCGATAGATGCAGCAGTGGAAGAGTAGGTATCTGTACCTGAAGAAGTTACCACGTGAGTTGTGAAAGTGGAGTTATTACCACCACCATGCTCAGCATGAAGAATCAGTGCGATATCCAGAACCTTAGCTTCCAGTTCTGTATATTTACCATCCGGACGAAGCATAAGAAGAATATTCTCTGCAAGGGAAAGTCCTTTCTGTGGATTACGGATAAATAGGGTCTCATCTTTACGAAAATGACGATATGCATGGTAAGAATATACCGCAATCTCAGGAAGCTTTGCAATCAGTTCCAGTGACTGGCGAAGCACATTCTCAGGAGAAATATCTTCCGGATTATCATCATATGTATAAAGAGCCAGAACACAGCGCTGCATAGCATTCATAATGTTGGCATTGGTTCCTTTCATAACAACATCGCGTACAAAACGACCGCCAAGATCTTCCATGTCAGCCATCATATCCAGGAATCTGGAAAGTTCCTCTTTACTGGGAAGCTTACCAAAAATCAGAAGATAAACTGTTTCTTCAAATCCAAAACGTCTGCCATTCAGACCGCTGATAATATCCTGTACATTGATTCCCTGATAGTATAGACGTCCATCAGCCGGAATCTGTCTGCCGTTGATCAGATTATAACCATTAACATCAGAAATCTCTGTAAGACCGGTCAGAACACCCTTACCAGCGGAGTCACGAAGACCTCTTTTTACATTATATTCTACATACAGATTTGGATCGATATGATGATTCTTGAGCAGTTCCTGTTCAAAGAATCTCATTTTGTCACGAAGCTGTCCGGAATCTTCCAGACTCATCATTTCATGTTTTTCCATAATATCATTCCTCATTTCCCCGTTATTTATCTACAGTAATACTCGCAAATTCACTTATAGCAATACTCGTAAATAATGCATATTATAGTGAATTTTATTAAAAAACACTGATACAGTGAATTGCAGATGCATCCTTGCGATCAGTGTTTTACTATGGCGAACATTTGTATTTGTACCTATTTAAATATTGTACAGTAAAGTGATGGGAAAGGCAAGATAAAGATTGTATTTTTTTTTATACAATCATATTAAAGTGATAACGCTTTAAAATTATACAGAAGGAAAAATATTAAAGTGATAACGCTTTAAAATTATATAGAAGGAAAATTATGAAAAATATAACACAAAATCATGGAACGTGCTATAATAGCCAACAGAAAGCATGATAAAGGGGAAGTGAGAAAAGAAATGTCAGAAAGAAAAATGAAACGAGTTGAGGACTCCTTAACAGAGCAGTCTCATTTATTAATGCCAAAGTGTCTGAATGCCGCAGGTTATCTGTTTGGCGGACAGCTGCTTGCATGGATTGATGAAACAGCAGGTATTGTTGCCAAGCGTCATGCGGAAATGAATGTGGTAACTGTTGCAGTAGACAATATGTATTTCAAAGCCGGAGCCAGAGTGAACGATACCATCGTTCTCATCGGACGGCTTACACATGTGGGACGTTCTTCCATGGAAGTACGTATTGATACTTACTGTGAAGCCCTTGATGGAACCAGAACCATGATCAACCGCGCATATTTTATTATGGTTGGAACAGATGAACATCAGCATCCTGTGGAAGTACCGGGACTTATCATTGAGGGAGTTACTCAGCAGATAGAGAATGAAGCTGCACAGAAACGTGCAAAACTCTGGAAAATCCGCAGACAGGAAGGATTTTAACAAAACAGCCGCAAATGCGGCTGTTTTTGTTTATCAGTAACATTTACTGCAAGGTCCGTATCCCATAGCTTCGGCTTCTGATCTGGATACCTGTCTGGCTGTATCCGGGTTCATTCTTCCACAGTTGGGAATGCTGTGATATTTTTCGCCGGTTGCAGGGATCCATACCATTGTTCCTAGATCTGCATTGTTGGATTCTTCCTGTTCAGGTACCGGATCAGAAGTGGTAGTTTCTTCTTGCCAAGAGTTTCCACCAGTGCCACCTGCAGAAGCATTTACAGAGGAGTCTCCGGAAGAATAATCATTGCATGGCTCCTGTGACCAGGAAATATTTGTTCCATCGGAGACTGCTATGATCGTACCCTGTTTATCTGTTCGGAATACAGGGATTCCCATATCCGACAAACGTCCCATTGTATCTGCTGACGGATGATTATACTGATTATTGATTCCGCAGCTTATGACTGCGTAAGATGGAGAAGTTGCCTCAAGGAAATCCCAGGTAGTTGAACTTGCAGACCCATGATGACCAACAGAAAGAACATCACAGTCAAGGTTCATACCTGTACTGATCATATCCTGTTCACTGGTTTCCTCTGCATCTCCGGTAAAAATAAAGCTATTTGAACCATTTTCAAGTTTGATTACAAGAGAGTTATCATTACTGTTCTGGCTGATACCATTCGGTGCAAGAACAGTGAAACTTCCGGTGCCAAAATCAAATGTTTCACCTACAGAAGGATACTGTACGATAATTGCATTTGCAGTGGCAGTATTCATAAAATTATTGAATAAATTTGAAGTATGTACATAGTCTGGTCCGAATATATTACTTACAGAGAAATTGTCTATACATGGAACAAGACCGCCGATATGATCTTCATCATAGTGAGAAGCGATCATATAGTCAATGTTTTCCACATTCTGTTCCTGTAAGTAGGAGATGATCAGATCAGCATGGCTCTGATCCCCGCCATCGTACAAAAGATTTTGTCCTCCGGACTGTACTAAGATGGCATTTCCCTGTCCAACGTCAATAAAATGAACTGCCATCTCACTGTTGCCTTCAGCTTTTACCGTCAGTGCTGATTGCGGAACTAAGGTAAACAGCAGAAGGAACAGAGATAGAATTAGTGATAGTAACCTGTTTTGTTTCTTCATAAAAAGCCTCCTGAATGTTAATAACAGTTTGATTATACCATTTATTGAGAAACAAAAACATAATTTATTTTGCCAGAGGTGTTTTGGGTTTATTGATTATTTACGAGGACTGCTATAGTGTCAACACAAATCATCAGATAAAATTTCTCAAAAGTAAAAAAACGACTTCTTTTTGGAAGAATTCATGTTATACTGTGTTAGTCGAAGCTAACGACAGAAATAAAGAGGTAACTGTCAGCAGCGTTTTCAGCAGTCCTTAAAGAATGGAAGGATGTATTATGCCATTAAACTTAGCTCAATTTAACATCAAATACAAGATCAGTAAAGTCTGCGGTCAGGAAAAACAGCGGCATTATCTGGAATCCCTTGGATTCATTGCCGGCAGTGAAATAGAACTTCTGTCAGAAATCCATGGCTATTATATTGTCATGGTAAAAGGAAGCAAAATTGGAATTGAAAAGAGTATGGCAAAAAGAATCATCTTATATGCAGCTTAAACTTATGATAATGAATGAAAATGAAAGCAGGTTATTAATCAAAATATGGAAAAGAACAAGATTACAATACGTCTTTGTTATATAGAGCTTATAATATTTGCCGGAATCCTTGTAACCATGATTTTCCACTTCAGATGCAGATTTGAAAAATCTTTTTTTGCGCTTATGATTATTGCCGCACTGGCCGGATGCGGAGTTTCCCTTGCACTCAAAGATTATCTCAAGAGTATGATCCAGAGTTCTGCTTTTGATGTTGCAGGGGTTCATAATAAAAAAGCATTAGAAAAACAACTACAGCAGATTCAGGACGAAGACGATACTCTGGACACTGGAATTATGATGTTCGATTTAAACAATCTGAAAATAATCAATGATACCTATGGACATGAAGAGGGAGATGTATTTATCCAGACATTTGCATCTTTTCTCACCCGGATACTTACAGAAAACAGTTACCTTGCGCGATTCGGCGGAGACGAATTTCTGATTATTCAGAGAAATACTACATGGTCGCAGTTAGAGCAGATGAATATCCAGCTCCAGACACTGATTGATGAGCATAATCAGACAGCAGATCATCCGTTAAGTTACGCAGTAGGATATGATATCAGCTGTAAGAATCATTATTATCTGATCATGGATCTTCTTAAGATTGCAGATGAGAAGATGTATCAGGACAAAAAATATAAAAAACAGCAGCTTGCTCAGAAACAGCAATATCTGACCAAGAGTGGTCTGGCACAGAGCATTTCTTCAGATTCTCTGAAAGAAAAAATATTTACCATACTCACAAATGCTAACGGTGAAAAAGAATATGCATTTATCATGACAGACATTAGCAAATTTCATTTGATCAATGATTACTGGGGATATGAAACAGGAACAAAAATCTTGAATTTTGTACTCAGAAGAATGGAACTTTTTTCGGCTTCTCTGTTTGTAAACAGATATCATTCCGATGTTTTTGTGGCAGTGCTTGACATAACAGGGCGTAAATCATCTGATGTAAAAAAGCAGATTGAAGAGTATAATCGCCAGATCATACAGGAAATCCTCAAAACATTTCAAATTAATTATTTTCATCTGAATACAGGAATTTATTATCTCAAAGATACCAGCATTCCTGCAGAGCAGATCATATCACATACAAACATTGTTCGTGAAAAAGCTAAAACAGAATTATCCGGTGTATGTGAATATAACAACGATATTGCATTAAATGAACGGCACTGTGCGGATACCATCCACTCATTCAAAAGTGCATTGAAGCAGAAAGAATTTAAGATTTATTTCCAGCCGAAAATATGTGGCAAAGATCAGACAATCGCAAGTGCAGAAGCATTGGTAAGATGGCAAAGAGAAAATGATACCATGTGGTATCCTGATATGTTTCTCCCAATTTTGGAAGAGACCGGCGAAATCCAGGCACTGGACTATTATGTATATGAAGAAACCTTTGCATGGATGAACCAGCGTCAGAAAGAGGGAAAGAGGGTCATTCCTGTTTCTTTAAATGTATCACCTGTTCATTTTGGAAACATTCACAGTTTTGCAGAAAAAGTAATGGCACTGATCAAACAATATGAAATTAATCCATACCATGTAATATTTGAGATTACAGAAACTACTTTTATCCATAATATAAAAGCGGTAAATGAAATGATCTGTTTCTTCCACGAACAGAATATACGGATTTCCATGGACGATTTTGGTTCCGGTTATTCTTCTCTGAATGCATTAAAAGATATTCTGTTTGATGAAGTTAAAATAGATAAACGCTTCCTTTCCGATGATCTCTCTGAAAATGGAAAGATTGTCCTCCAGGAGATTTTTCATCTGTTGAAACGTACAAACAAATCTATCGTGTGTGAAGGTGTGGAAACAAAAGAAATGGTAGACTTCCTCGTAGAAGAGGGGTGTGATGAGCTGCAGGGCTATTATTATTACAAGCCGATGAGTCAGAACGCTTTTGAAAAGCTGCTGGAAAACATAGTTTGAATCATCCGAAAATCAGGCGGATAAAATTATCTATACGGAATCACTGATTTGGTGAAATAATATACTATGCCTTCAAAACAATGTAAAGTAAAATATAAGGACAGTTAAGTACGATACTGTCCTTATATTTTATTCTTCGATATTACTTAATACTCTATCTGCTGGACTTCCTCTCCATTGTCTTCCCATGCATCAGAGTTATCCAAAGAACCATCTGTGCTGTCATCGGAACCGTCATCGCTGGGATAATCAATCTGATTGGAAGAATCATCCCCTGCCTCGTCAGACGATGTCTGATCACTGCTTCCATCATCAGAAGATCCATCTCCTGTATCTGTATTATCATTCTCCTGCCCTGTATCATCCAGAGAACCGTCCTGCGTCGTATCAGTATTGTAAGAAGAGTCATCGTAAGAAGTATCATTATAACTGTTGTCATAATCAGAATCATCATAGTTACTTTCCTGAGTGTAAATGGTAAATCCATCCTCTTCAGCCTGAGCCTCTGCCTGTGCCTGAGCCTCAGCAGCAGTTTCCGGAGCTTCCGTAAAGTTTGTAACAGCTTTTGACACTGTATTACCGGTAGGTGCCACAGCAGAAACCGCAAACATCGCGCCACAAAGCAGGATTGCAGTTCCGGCAATCTGAATTTCATCTATATGTCTCATAGTTTATATTCTCCTTGCTTATCTATGTTTGTTTCTTTCTATTTCTATGCATATCCAGATTATTTACAGCAATATTATATACCTTAAGTGGATTTTTTTGTAGAGTAAATTTTAAGTTACTGTTCATCCATCACTATCCTGCGAGGTGTTTTGTCATGAATATGTCAAAATCCCGAGATATACAAGCCAAAATTGAAAAAAAACTGGATTCTGTCTGAAAAATCTGTTATTATAAGAATCGTATGAATATAATTTCAACTATAATACAGTTTATCTAATTATTTTCTTTCCTGTATGATATCAGGGTAAAAAAATCCCCATAAAATTGAAATTATAAATTTAAAAACAGAGGTGTCATTTATGAGCTGGTATAATGAGGCAATTTTCTATCACATCTATCCACTGGGTTTAACCGGTGCGCCGAAGCACAATGACTACAGTGCTCCTGTTTCCCGTCTGAACACATTACTTCCATGGATTGACCACATCAGAGAAATCGGATGCACAGCATTATACATCGGACCTTTATTCGAGAGTGTAGGACATGGCTATGAAACCACAGATTACAAAAAGCTGGATTCCCGTCTCGGAACCAACGAAGACCTTAAAAACTTCGTGGCAGCCTGTCATGAAAAAGAGATCAAAGTTATTTTCGATGGTGTATTCAATCACACAGGCCGTGATTTCTTTGCATTTAAAGATATTCAGCAAAACCGCGAACATTCCAGATATCTCAACTGGTACTGCAATGTGAACTTCGGAGGGAATACGGAATACAATGACGGCTTCTCCTACGAAAACTGGGGTGGATACAACCTTCTGGTAAAATTAAACCAAAGAAACCCGGAAGTACAGAATTACATCTGTGATGTGATCCGTTTCTGGGTATCAGAATTTGATGTAGATGGAATCCGTCTGGATGCGGCAGATGTCCTTGATTTTGATTTCATGCGTGCCCTGCGCCGTACAGCAGCAGAAGTAAAGGAAGATTTCTGGCTTATGGGCGAAGTGATCCATGGTGATTACAGCAGATGGGTAAATGGAGAAACGCTCCACAGTGTAACAAACTATGCCCTGCATAAAGCACTTTACAGCGGACATAACGATCATAACTATTTCGAGATCGCACATACTGTAAAATATCTCCAGAATATGGGAAATCTTGATCTCTACAACTTTGTGGACAACCATGATGTAGAACGTATTTATACCAAGCTTTCAAATAAAGCACATTTTGCACCTGTTCATGTCTTACTCTATACACTTCCGGGTGTACCAAGTATCTATTACGGTTCTGAGTTCGGTATTGAAGGAAAGAAAGAGAAATTCTCCGATGACAGCCTCAGACCGGCTCTGGATATTAAAGACTATGCAGATGCAGTACAGAAGAATCCATGTACAGCCCTGATCGCAGCTCTTGGAAAGATACGACAGCATACACCTGCATTAAGCTACGGAAGCTACGCTGAACTTCAGCTTACCAACCGCCAGTTTGCATTTGCCCGTGACCTTGACGGAATACGTGTGATCGTTACCGTAAATAACGATGATAATGCAGCAGATATGAGCCTTCCGGCAGGAAACTGTGCAGAATATATCGGAACCCTCACAGGCCGTAAAGTACCTGTTCAGGGTGGACATATCAATGTAACAGTAGCCGCAAACAGCGGTGAAATCTGGGTTCCGGCGGGTGAAATGCCAGAATATATACCAGTAAAAGCAGAAACTGCAGATGTCAAAAAAGTACAGGAAGATACAGAAGAAACAACTTCCCCACAAACTGAGTCTCCTGCACAGAAAACAATAACCGCAGCAGAAGAAACCGCAGCAGCAAAAGCAGAAGATATTCAGCCTGAAAAAACTGCCGATACTTCAGCCATATCAGCAGAAAACAGTTTTCCGGAAAATACGGAAGCCGCTGCTGAAAAGGAAAAGGCAGTAATTGTAGATATGAATAAATCCCCGGAAGACATGACTGTAGATGAATTACAGCAGGCAATCCTTGCCAAAATGGCAGGTAACGGCCTTGTTACAGACCAGATGAAGAAAACAGTATATGATAATATCTGGCATGATTCTCTGGTAAACTGGCTCAAGAGCTTCCACTGATCAGATTATCGTCAGTATTTTTCATCTTTTCTTTCATTAATAAAAGAGAAATTTTTCATGTGACAATTTTTTTGCCGTTGACTAAATATTTTTTTGGTGGTAAGATATGGATACAGATACAGACAATCAATCACACTAAATCGTACGGGAGGAATTCACTCATGAAAACACTTGAAACAAAAAAAGCACCAGCAGCAATCGGACCATATTCTCAGGCAAAAATGACAGGAAACTTCTTATTTGCATCCGGTCAGATTCCGGTAGACCCGGCTACAGGTGAAGTTGCAGGCGATAAAATCGAAACACAGGCAGAGCAGTCCTGCAAGAACGTAGGAGCAATTCTTGAAGAAGCCGGACTTACATTTGACAATGTTATCAAGACTACATGCTTCCTTGCTGATATGGCAGATTTCGCTGCATTCAACGCTGTGTATGAGAAATACTTCACAAGCAAACCGGCCCGCTCCTGCGTTGCTGTAAAACAGCTTCCGAAAAACGTACTCTGCGAAGTGGAAGCTATCGCTGTAGCTGAGTAATTCAGCCAAACCACAATATAATAGATATTCCAAAACAATTTCTGAATCTGATTCAGATTGGGAAAACAGCCAGGGAAAAATCTACCTGGCTGTTTTTTGTTTTCAGGCTACCTGCGATTACTGATATTTGCTATAATAGTATAAAAGAATTCCGGCAAAATGAAAGGTAAAAGTTATGAGATCAATATCCATATATGCACTTACGAGAAATCAGAATACAGATTCTCTGTCAAAACTGGAACGTCAGTTATCCGGTCGGGAATATTTCCTCAAAATACGGGAATGGGAACTTCAGAGTATGAAAGCACTGGTACGCCAGTTAGAATCGCATATGACTAAAGTCTGTTCCCTGCGCTTTTTCTATTCCTATCAGATTCCAAAACTCGGGAAAGAATTTGATCTTCTCCAGATCAAAGACGACCAGATCATAAATATTGAACTGAAAAGCGGAGCTGTATCTGAGGAGGCAATTCGTAAACAGCTTATGCAGAACCGTTATTATCTTTCCGTTCTCGGACGCTCCATACAGTCTTATACGTATATCAGCAGTCAGAATCGCCTTGTCAGGCTTACCAATCATGATCATATTGCAGAAGCCGACTGGACAGAACTGTGCGGATCACTGCAAAAGGAGAGCAGTGATTATCAGGGGAATATTGACGATCTGTTTCAGGCCGAACTATATCTGATTTCCCCCATCACAGAACCGGCCCGTTTCCTGAAAAAAGAATACTTCCTGACTTCCCAGCAGCGGGATATCCAGCGCCAGATCTTAAAGAAACTCCGTATCAGCCGGTTCGAATATTTCTGTTTTACCGGACTTCCCGGAACAGGAAAAACATTGCTTCTCTATGATATCGCCATGAAACTGTCCAGGCGTCAGCAGATATGCATGATTCACTGCGGCAATGCCGGAAAAGAATGGAAAATACTGCATAAACGTTTACAACGTATTGCTTTTCTTTCGGACAATCAGCTGACCGAAAATACAGAGCTGAAACATTACAGTGCAGTTCTGGTAGACGAAGCACATTTGCTTTCTTCAGAAAAACTGCAGATTCTGTTAACGCAATCGGAGGGGGAGTTTCCTGTAATATTTTCCAGCGATTCCGAAGATGCCATATGTCCTGAAGAATTAGGGGTAAATACATTAAAACTCATAGAAAACCTGCCGGAAATCCAGATGTTTCACTTAACCAACCGCATCCGTACCAATGCGGAACTTTCCTCATTTATCCAGAATATGATACACCTTACAGACAGAAAAACCTCAAAACCCTATCCGCATGTTTCTGTTGTATATGCAAATAATGAAGAGGAGACTGCTGCCTTACTGGAAGATTATATACATCAGGGTTATGAATATGAGATTACTGCCGTGAGAGACATAAAACGTCTTGTTATCATATTGGACGAACGATATTACTATGATCAGAACAGATATCTGCGTTCAAAACATTTCAAAGAAGGCAGTTCTGATGTCCGTAATTTATTTCACCAGCTGAATCAGGCCAAAGAGGAACTTTCTATAATCGTCAGAAAAAATACATATGTATACGAAACATTACTCACGCTTTTACAGCCTGATACTGTCAGATAAAAACTGCAAACTATCCGACTCTCCCTTGAAATCCCCCACCATTCCGTATATAATAGGAATATTGTGGGGGATTTTCCCTGCTTAACACAATGTTGATACAATAACCTCTGAAAGGAATACTATGAGAACTCTAGCTTTAAGCGATGAAATTTTAATGAAAGTTGACAAGGCTGCCCGTTACATCGGTGGTGAAGTCAACTCTGTAATGAAAGATAAGAATGACGTAGATATCCGCTTTGCCATGTGCTTCCCGGATGTTTATGAAATCGGTATGTCCAATCTGGGCATGATGATCCTCTATAACATGTTCAATGAACGTGAGGATGTCTGGTGTGAGCGTGTCTTTTCTCCGTGGATGGATCTGGATAAAATTATGCGTGAGGAACATATTCCTCTCTTTGCCCTGGAATCCCAGGAGCCTGTAAAGGAGTTTGATTTCCTTGGTATTACCCTTGGATATGAGATGTGCTATACCAATGTGCTTCAGGTACTTGACCTGAGCCATGTTTCACTTCTGGCAAAGGATCGTAAGGAAGATGACCCTATCGTCATCGGCGGCGGTGCATGTGCATATAATCCGGAACCGATCGCAGAATTTTTTGATATGTTTTATATTGGCGAGGGTGAGACTGTCTATGATGCTTTGTTTGATGCATATAAGGCAAACAAGGCAGCAGGCGGCTCCAGAGCAGACTTCCTGTTTGCAGCTTCCCAGATTCCCGGAATTTATGTTCCCTCTTTATACAATGTAACCTACAAAGAAGACGGCACCATTGCTTCCTTTACACCTGCAAAAGAGGGCGTACCTGAGAAAGTCTGTAAACAGCTGATCACCGATGTCACTAAAGACTACCGCGCGATCAAAGCTCCTGTAGTTCCATTTATTAAAGCTACTCAGGATCGTGTTACCCTGGAGATCCAGCGTGGCTGTATCCGCGGATGCCGTTTCTGTCAGGCAGGTATGATCTACCGTCCTACCAGAGAGCGCAATGTGGAGGATTTAAAGGCAAGTGCCAGAGAAATGCTTCAGAATACAGGACATGAGGAGATTTCCTTAAGTTCTCTAAGCTCCAGTGATTATTCTGAGCTGAAGGAACTGGTAAACTTCCTGATCGAAGAATTTCATGGCAATGCTGTCAATATCTCTCTGCCATCCCTGCGTATCGATGCTTTTGCCCTGGATGTTATGAGCAAGGTACAGGATGTAAAGAAGAGCAGCCTTACTTTCGCACCGGAAGCAGGCTCCCAGCGTCTGCGTAATGTTATCAACAAAGGTCTGACAGAAGAGAATATTCTTCATGGTGCAGGTGAAGCATTCAAAGGTGGATGGAATCAGGTAAAGCTTTACTTCATGCTCGGACTTCCAACTGAAACAGAAGATGATATGAAAGGTATTGCTCATCTTGCTCAGAAAATTGCAGAGACTTATTATGAAGAAGTGCCGAAAGAAAAACGTAATGGCAAGGTTCAGGTCAATGTAAGTACCTCTTTCTTTGTACCGAAACCATTTACCCCATTCCAGTGGGCAGGTATGTACAGAGAGGAAGATTTCGTGGAGAAAGCAAAGGTCGTAAAAAGCGAGATCCGCGCACAGTTAAACCAGAGAAGTATCCGCTACAGCTGGCATGAGCCGGATGTAACGATTCTTGAAGGTTTCCTTGCAAGAGGTGACCGCCGTTGTTCAAAAGTTATCCTCAGAGCATATGAAAAAGGTGCGATCTACGATGCATGGTCAGAGAGTTTTGACTATAATATATGGAAAGAATCTTTTGCGGAAACCAACACAGATATTGATTTCTATACTCTCAGAGAACGTTCCACAGATGAGATCCTTCCATGGGATTTCATTGATGCAGGAGTGACCAAGAAGTTCCTGATCCACGAATGGGAACAGGCAAAGAAAGAAACCGTAACACCAAATTGCCGTCAGAAATGTTCCGGCTGTGGTGCTATGCGTTATGGCGGAGGTGTATGTTATGAAGGTAAGAATTAAATTCAGCAAAGAGGGTCCTGTGAAATTTGTGGGACATCTGGATACCATGCGTTATTTTCAGAAGGCTATCCGCAGAGCCAATCTTCCGGTTGCTTTTTCCGGTGGATACAGTCCGCATATGATCATGTCTTTTGCCGCACCATTAGGAGTTGGTACGGAAAGTCTGGGAGAGTACTTCGATCTGGAGCTGGCAGAGACAGTTCCTACTTCAGAGATCACAAGACGTCTGGATGCAGTGATGGTAGAAGGGGTACATGTAATCAGTACCCGTCAGGTTGAGGACGGAAAGGCGGGTAAGGCAATGTCACTGGTGGCAGCAGCCGATTATTATGTAGAATTTCGTCCGGGAAAAGAGCCTGAAATTTCCTGGAAAGATAAAATCAGTGATTTCCTGGCGCAGCCGGAGATCACAGTAATGAAAAAGACCAAACGAAGCGAAAAGGAAATTGATATTCGCCCGTTTATCTATAAGATGGAACTTCAGGGAGACAAGATCTTTATGATGCTTGCTTCCGCAAGTGCCAATTACACAAAACCGGAACTGGTAACAGATACATTCTTTTCATGGCTTGGCATAGAACTTCCGGAATTTGCTTATTCCATCAAACGTCTGGAAGTATACGCAGATAAAGGAACAGAGGAAGAACATAAATTTGTAACTCTGGAAGCACTGGGTGAAGAAGTTGAGTAAACTGATTATTACCCAAATGAATATCCGGCAGATTCCGTGCTATGTATGTGCGTATGAAGAAGACGGTAAAGTAATGGAACTGCGCTTCGAACCTGTTGGGGAGAAATCTTCTCTTGGAAATATTTATGTTGGACAGATAGAGAATATAGCTGCCAATATCGGTGCTGCATTCGTACAGATTTCTGCCGGGGAAAAATGCTACCTGCAGCTTTCCGATGCTCCAAATGCGATTTATGCTTCTGTAAAAAAAGGTGACCGCCCATTAAAGGCAGGAGATGAAATCCTTGTGCAGATCAGCCGGGAAGCAATGAAGGGAAAACTACCGGCTGTAACCACGAATCTGAATTTTACAGGCAAATATCTGGTTCTTACAACCGGCGATAAGAAATTTGGTCTGTCTTCCAAACTTTCCAATGATGACAGAAGTCGTATCAGTAAGTGGATGGAAGCAGAAGTTAACTGCCCGGATAAAGAGTTTGGTATCATCGTTCGTACAAATGCAGCAGATGCATCAAAAGAAGAAATACTGAAAGAACTGGAATACCTGAAGGGCCTGTATCATAAGGCTGCTGTAGACGGAAGATCCCGTACCTGTTTCAGCTGCGTATATAGAACAGAGCCTTTTTATATCTCTGCAGTCCGCGACGCCAACAGCCGGAACCTGGAAGAGATCATAACAGATATCCCTGAGATATCCCGACAGATTTCTGACTATCTTAACAGTAACAGCCCGGAGGAAAAAGAGAAGCTGCGGTTTTATGATGATAAACTTCTCCCTCTTTACAAACTTTATCGCCTGGAAACTGTCTTAGAAGAAATCCAGCATGAGAAAGTCTGGCTGAACAGTGGTGGATTTCTGGTAATCCAGCAGACAGAAGCCTTCGTATCCATTGATGTAAACAGCGGAAAGTTTACAGGCAAAAAGAAAATGCAGGAAACTTACCGAAAAATCAATTTGGAGGCAGCAAAGGAAATTGCCAGACAGTTACGTCTCAGAAACCTGTCCGGAATTATTCTGATTGATTTTATTAATATGGAAAATCAGGATCATCAGGACGAACTGTTCCATGTCCTGCAGAAATATCTGCGCAAAGATCCGGTAAAGGCAAAAGCAGTGGACATCACTCCACTGCATATCCTGGAACTTACCAGAAAGAAAGTGCGAAAACCTGTGATTGAGGAAATCAGAGAATTATAGTTTGCCATAAAATAATTATGTAAATCAAACAAGCATCTGCAATTCTCATCGATATTTTTCCGTAACTGAATAACTGCTCTGCAGTTTGTATTTTATCACAGATCCTGACGGATACCGGATTGAAATTGTACCTGTAAAATAAAAGAGTTACTGTTCACTCCGTTCTCAGTAACACGCTTCGCGATGCACAGAATTTATGCTAATCGCATAAATTCGCGCAGTATGTCTCGGGTTTTCTGTGACCTTCGCTCACAAAAAACACCTCGCGGGATATTACCAGTGAACAGTAACATAAAAGAAAAAAATCAAAGAAATTGAAAAAACTTATTGACAAATCGAATTTTGTCCGCTATTATAAATGAGATGCCGCACAGAGAGGTACAAGCACCGAAAGGTCACCATATCTGGCGAGTAAAGATTATAGGAGGTGCCACAGATGTACGCAATTATTGCAACAGGTGGTAAACAGTACAAAGTTGCTGAAGGCGACGTAATCAGAGTTGAGAAACTCGGTGTTGAAGCTGGTGAAACTGTTACTTTTGATAATGTTATTGCAGTAAGCAATGACGGATTAAAAGCTGGTGAAGATGTGAAAGATGCCAGTGTTACCGCTACTGTAGTTGAGAACGGTAAAGCAAAAAAAGTTATCGTTTACAAATACAAGAGAAAAACTGGATATCACAAGAAAAACGGTCACAGACAGCAGTACACTAAAGTAAAAATCGAAAAGATTAACGGTTAATCTGGTGTCATTATGATTACAATTACAGTTAAGAAGAGAAATGGAAATTATCTGGAATTTGTTTCGAAAGGTCACGCCGGATATGCAGAGGAAGGACAGGATATTGTCTGTGCTGCTGTCTCTGTACTAGTGATCAATACTGTAAATTCTCTTGAGACATTTACAGATGATCAGTTTGAAGTGCAGGAAGATAACGGCTATGTATCTTTTCATTTTACGGCTCCGGTTACTGAGAGGGGAACCCTTCTCATGGATTCGCTGATTCTCGGATTAACAGAAATTGAACATAGTTATAACAATCGATATTTGACAGTAAAAGTCAAGGAGGTGTAACAACATGATGAAAATGAACCTTCAGTTATTCGCACATAAAAAAGGAGTTGGTTCTACAAAGAACGGTCGTGATTCCGAATCCAAGAGATTAGGTGCGAAGAGAGCAGACGGACAGTTTGTTAAAGCTGGAAATATTCTTTACAGACAGCGCGGAACTAAGATCCATGCTGGTGAGAACGTAGGTTGCGGTAAAGATTATACTTTATTCGCACTTAAAGATGGTGTCGTAAGATTTACCAGAAAAGGACGCGATAAGAAACAGGTTTCTATCGTTCCAGTAGAAGCAGAATAATCTGGTTAAGCGAAGGCTTCAAATCTAATATGGGTTTGGAGCCTTTCTTTTATAGTAGAATTGCTATAGATTAAAAGAGTTATATGATATAAAAGAAACCATAGCAATCCTTGTAAATAATGCATATTGATCCGACTCATCAGAGCGCGAAATCCTGCTGAACGGTCTCAAATGCATTAATTTAAGAAGATTACTATTACGAAATAATCATTAGTAAAGGACAGAGGTGTGTCATATGTTTGCAGACAGAGCGAAAATCTATATCCGCTCCGGTAAAGGCGGCGACGGCCATGTGAGTTTCCGCAGAGAATTATATGTTCCGAATGGCGGTCCTGACGGCGGCGACGGCGGTCGTGGAGGAGACGTGATATTTGAGGTAGATGAAGGCCAGAACACCCTTGGCGACTACCGACACAGAAGAAAATATAAAGCAGAAGACGGACAGGAAGGCGGCAAAAAACGCTGCCATGGTGCCGATGGAAAAGATGTTGTATTAAAAGTTCCGGAAGGAACTGTTATCATGGATGCAGAATCCGGTAAAGTAATTGCTGATATGTCCGGTGAAAATAAACGCCAGATCGTATTAAGAGGCGGAAGAGGTGGCAAAGGAAACCAGCATTATGCGACTGCAACCATGCAGGTTCCGAAATATGCACAGCCAGGACAGCCTGCGCAGGAACTGGAAGTTCTTCTGGAGCTGAAAGTAATCGCAGACGTAGGTCTGGTTGGATTCCCGAATGTCGGAAAGTCCACATTCCTTTCCCGTGTTACCAACGCACAGCCGAAAATTGCCAACTATCACTTTACAACCCTGAGCCCAAATCTTGGTGTTGTAGATACTGAAAACGGTGGCTTTGTGATCGCTGATATTCCCGGTCTGATCGAAGGTGCTTCCGAAGGTGTGGGACTTGGACATGAGTTCCTCCGCCACATTGAACGTACCAGAGTCATTATCCACATTGTAGATGCAGCATCTACAGAGGGACGTGACCCAATCGATGATATTTACAAGATTAATAAAGAACTGGAAGCTTATAATCCGGAAATTGCTGCAAGACCACAGGTAATCGCAGCAAATAAAATCGACTGTATCTATACAGAAGACGGCGAAGAGAGCCCGATTGACAAACTTAAGGCAGAATTTGAGCCAAAAGGAATCCAGGTATATCCGATTTCCGCTGTCAGCGGTCAGGGTGTCAGAGAACTTTTATTCCATGTGAAAGAACTTCTTGACAGCTGCCCACAGGAACCTGTAGTATTTGAACAGGAATTCTTCCCTGAAGATATGTTGATCGGAGAAAACCTTCCATATACAGTAGAGCAGAGTCCTGAAGATCCGACAATTTTTGTTGTCGAGGGACCGAAGATTGAAAAGATGCTTGGCTACACAAATCTTGATTCCGAAAAAGGTTTCGCATTCTTCCAGAAATTCCTGAAAGAGGGAGGCATCCTGGAAGAACTTGAGAAGGCAGGCATTCAGGAAGGTGATACTGTGCGTATGTACGGATTTGATTTTGATTACTATAAATAGATTCAATAATGAAACAGATGTGGTAAGACGGATGATTTTGTCCGTTTGCAGAGAATAACAGAGGAAAATAAAAATGACAAGTAAACAGAGAGCTTATTTAAAAGGTCTTGCAATGACCATGGATCCAATCCTTCAGCTTGGAAAGGGTGGTCTTACTCCTGAGAACACAGCCGCAGTAGATGAGGCGCTTGCAGCCAGAGAACTGATCAAGATCAGTGTTCTTCAGAACTGCCTGGAGGATCCGCGCCAGATGGCTGAGGTTCTGGCAGAACGTACACGTTCCCAGATCGTACAGGTTATCGGCAAGAAAATTGTTTTATACCGTGAAGGCAAAAACGAAAAGAAAAAAATTGAATTACCCAGAAAATAATACGGAGTTTTTTATGGCTGACATCAAACACAGAATTGGTATTATGGGCGGTACTTTTGATCCCATCCACATGGGGCATCTGATTCTGGGAGAGAAAGCATACGAACAGTTCCGACTGGAAAAGGTACTGTTCATGCCTTCCGGAAATCCGCCTCACAAGAGAAACCGTCAGGGACGTGCCACAGATGAAGAAAGAGTTGAAATGGTCCGCAGGGCGATTACCGGAAATCCTCACTTTGAACTGTCGCTGACTGAAATGCATGAAAATGGTTATACTTACACTTATCATACACTGGAAATGCTAAAAGAGAAGAATCCGGATACTGATTATTATTTTATAATCGGCGCAGACTCCCTGTATGACTTTGATACATGGCGTGAACCGGAAAGAATCTGCAGAAACTGCATTCTGGTAACTGCTGTAAGAAATCATTCCACAATCGCAGAGCTCGAAGCAGAAATGAACCGTCTTTCGCTTAAATATAATGGCACATTTCTGACACTGAATACCACAAACCTTGATGTATCCAGCGAAATGCTCAGAAACTGGATCAGAGAAGATAAAAGTGTGCGTTACTATATTCCTGATCCGGTGATTGAGTATATCAGAGAAAACCAGATTTACAGTCTGGCCGAAAAGAAAGGATGATCTTCCGATGGCAGAGTATGATTTTATAAAAATGCAGAAAAAATTAGCAAAATATCTGGATGAGGATCGTTATGAACATACGTTGGGAGTTATGTTTACATGTGCAGCACTTGCCATGGTTCATGACTGTGATCTGATCACAGCCCAGACTGCCGGACTGCTCCATGACTGTGCAAAATGTATTCCGAACAAAAAGAAGCTGAAAATGTGCAGCCAGCATCATATTTCGGTATCTGAATTCGAACAGGAGCATCCTTTTTTACTTCATGCCAAGCTTGGAGCTTACGTAGCTAAGGCTAAGTATGATGTGACAGATGAAAATATTCTTTCTGCCATCACCTGGCATACTACCGGAAAGCCGGAGATGACACTGTTGGAAAAAATCGTCTATATTGCCGATTATATTGAACCAAAACGTGATAAAGCTCCTAATCTTGCAATTGTACGTAAACTGGCTTTTCAGGATCTTGACGAATGTATGTATAAGATTTTGGGTGATACACTGGCTTATCTGGAGGAAAATCCGAAAGATATTGATAATGCTACGAAAGATGCTTTCTTGTATTACAGGGATTTACACATGAAAAGACAGTCCTGAGTATAAATTGTCTCGACTGGCAGAGTTTTACATATAGGGGACAGCACAACAGGGAGAACAGATTACGGATATAAATATTTATTTAGAGAAGATATATGTAGCTATTCAATAGTCTGTTGATCATGAAGATATTGAACAGTTACAAAAGCAGATAGAAAGAGAGGTTGTTTCCATGAACAGAGAACTTGAAATGGCAAAACTTGCCTGCCGCGCACTTGATGAGAAAAAAGGAAAAGATATTAAGGTAATAGATATCCATGAAGTATCTGTAATTGCCGATTATTTTGTAATTGCAAGTGCTTCCAACCAGAATCAGGTTCAGGCTATGGTTGACAATGTAGATGAAACACTTGGCAGAGCCGGATTTGAAGCAAAACAGATTGAGGGAACCAGAAACTCCAGCTGGGTTCTTATGGATTACGGCGATATGATCGTTCACGTATTTGACGAAGAGAATCGTCTTTTCTATGACCTCGAAAGAATCTGGAGAGATGGTAAGGTTCTTGACGTTAATGAATTTCTTGAGAAATAAGTAGAAAAAATTGTTACTGTTCACTCTGTTCACAGCAACATGCTTGCGATGCACAGACTTTATGCTAATCGCATAAAGTCGCGCGGTATGTCTCGGGTTTTCTGTGACCTTCGTTCACAAAAAACACCTCGCGGGATATTACCAGTGAACAGTAATGAAAAATTTACAGTTATTCGGTGTAGAACTGCGTAGCGAGGCGGATGATTTTATCCGCCTGACTTTGTGAAATTTGCAAAATAAAATACAGAGAAAATCAGATATCATCATCAAGAGATACCTGATTTCCTCTGTTGTTTTTTTGAATTGATATAGTATAATTTGCAGTGTATGGGGACTTGCTTGATTCGGTGTAGAGCTGCGTAGCGAAGCGGATTGCGAATATCTGCCTGACTATTCACGTATCAGTTATATTACTCATACAAACGGAACACACCAAATACTTTGCCAAGAATCTGAAGACCTTCATGTACAAGGATTGGCTCCATTGTATCATTTTCCGGCTGGAGACGATAGTATCCTTTTTCTTTATGGAAAGTCTTAACTGTAGCACCGTCATCGATCAGCGCAACAACAATATCTCCATCCTCTGCTGTGGACTGCTGTTTTACCAGAACCTGATCTCCGTCAAAAATTCCGGCGTTTATCATACTTTCCCCTTTTACTTTCAACAGAAAGCTCTGTGAATTAGGCATAAACTCTGCAGGGATAGGGAAATAGCCTTCAATATTCTCAACTGCCAGAAGTGGCTGTCCGGCTGCCACAGTTCCTATGATGGGAACATTCACAACCTCTCTGCGGACCAGATTAAAATTGTCATCAATAATCTCAATCGCACGTGGTTTCGTTGCATCTCTGCGGATATATCCATTTTTCTCCAGTGCTTCCAGATGTGAATGAACGGAAGAAGTAGATTTCAGGTTGACTGCCTCGCAGATTTCACGAACTGCCGGCGGAAATCCCCGGTTCAAAATCTCATTCTTTATGTAATCAAGAATCTCCTGCTGCTTTGGCGTGATTCTTCCATATGGCATAATTATACCCTCCTTTTTAAGTTATTTTTTGTTCGTACACTCTTCATAACCATTCAGCAGTCTGCTATTCTATGAGATACTGAACAGTTTCTGATTTTTTTATCATATCATAATTCCTGACAAAAAGCAAACTTATATTCTGAAAATGTGTTCTTACTTATGTGCTCCCGTTACTGTTTACTCCATTCTCAGTAACGGGATAGTGGTGTGTGAACAGTAACGATTATTGTGAATTCTTTATGAATAAACTTGTTTTTAAATGTGCAAAGTGTTACAATATTTTGGAAAATGGTGTAACTATTCAGCAGTCACTGTGAAATCGCTGAACAGTTATAGAATGATTATGAACTGCACAAAAAGGAGACATTCCATTGTCTGATAATAAATCAAAAAAAATGCCGGGAATCCTGGCAAGGCTTCGCATGGTCGTGGGGCTGAATATCGGAACGATCATGTTTGGCATCTTATTCATATATATGGCATTCAGTGCCATATTATATTTTACAACTACTCATATTGAGTCCTATCAGGTTACATCAGGACCTTTATCCCGCAACGAAACATATACCGGCCTTGCCATACGTGAAGAAAGTTTATGCAAGGCAGATTCATCAGGCTATATTACTTATTATGCAAGGGAGGGCAGTAAAATCAATGCTTCCGGAGCGGTGTACGGACTTAGTGATACAAAAACAGCTTCTGCTCCGGCATCTCTTGCCCCGGAAGAACTTTCAAAGGTACGGACTGATATGATGAGTTTTTCCAAAGGATTCAGTTCAAGTAAATTTAACAGCACCTACAGCTTTAAATATGAACTGAAGGGAAATATCCTTCAATATGCAGAGTCTGGCAATACCTCATCTGCTCCTCTTACTTCAGATGAGGACGGTGAAGGAAATGACAGTGGTGACAATGACAAAACAGCAGATATTTATCCCGGAAATCAAACTATCTGCCAGTCCCAATCTGATGGTATCGTTTTATATTCCATGGATAATTATGAAGGAAAAACAGTAGATGCTGTAAAGGCAGAAGATTTCGATCAGAATTCTTACCATGAAACAGATTTGAAAACTTCCGACAAGGTAAAAGCAGGAGATGATATTTATACCATTATCACAGATGAACGCTGGAGCCTTCTGATTCCTTTGAGCGACAGACAGGTTGAAAAACTGAAAGACCGTTCTACAATACGTGTCAAATTTTTAAAAGACGATATGACACAAAACGGAGATTTTTCCATTATTACCATAGACGGTGACAAATATGGACAGATTGATTTCAATAAAGGTCTGATTCGTTATGCATCTGACCGTTTTTTGGACATTGAACTTGTAACCAACACAGTTGTAGGTCTGAAAATCCCTCTTACCTCTATTGTAACCAAGGATTTTTATGTGATTCCATCCAGAATGGCCACTACACAGGATAATCAGACAGGTTTTACCCTTTATGAGGGGAAAAATAAAACAACATTTAAAAATGTGAGCATTTACGCAAGCATTGATGATTCATCTGTCTCCAAACTGGCAGTGGACGAAGCAGAACAACCTCAGATTTATTATGTTGACAAGAGTTCATTTAAGGAAGGGGATGCCCTGATCAATACGGATACCGGTGAAAAATATGTGATCGGAGAGACAGATACCCTGGAGGGAGTATACTGTATTAATAAAGGCTATGCGGTTTTTCGCCGTATTGAAATACTTGATGAGAACGAAGAATATGCTATTGTATCTAAAAACACCACCTACGGTCTTTCCAGATATGATCACATTGTTCGAAACGCTGATAAAGTAAAGGAAGAAGACATTTTATACTAATTAAGGAGGCTTAATATGTTAGCTGATAAACTAAACCTTGTAAAAAAGAATATTGAAGAGGCCTGCGATACTGCAGGGCGTTCTCCCCAAGAGGTAACTCTTATTGCGGTCAGTAAGACCAAACCGGTGGAAATGCTGAAAGAAGCATATGATGCGGGTGCAAGAGTGTTTGGGGAGAATAAGGTTCAGGAGATCGTAGATAAATACGATCAGATGCCATCAGATGTACAGTGGCACATGATCGGACATTTACAGAGAAATAAAGTGAAATATATTATTGATAAAGTATCTATGGTACACTCTGTAGATTCTGTCCGCCTGGCAGAGGCCATCGAAAAAGAGGCAGCAAAAAAAGATATCTGCATGCCGGTTCTGATCGAAGTAAATGTAGCAGGAGAGGAAAGTAAGTTTGGCCTTTCAGTCGAAGAGGTATTACCATTTCTGGAAGAAATTTCTTCTTATGAGCATCTTCAGGTAAAAGGACTTATGACAATTGCACCATTTGTAGCAAATCCTGAAGAAAACAGAGAAGTTTTTCAAAAATTAAAGAAATTAAGTGTTGACATTGCGGCCAAAAACATTAATAATGTTAATATGAGCGTCCTGAGTATGGGAATGACAAATGATTATCAGGTCGCAGTTGAGGAAGGGGCCACTATGGTGCGCGTGGGAACGGGTATCTTTGGCGAAAGAGATTACTCAATAAAAGAAGATTAAAATAAGATTGGAGATTAAAATGGGCGTTTTAGATAAATTTTTAGATGCCATCAAATTAAACGATGATTACGATGATGATGGATTCTTAGATGATGATCTGTTAGATGAGGAAGAAGATGATGACTTTCTCGATGACGATTTCGATGAGAAACCAAAGAAGAAATTTTTTGATAAATTCTCTAAGAAAAAAGAATCCGACGATAATGATGACTTTGATGATGTAGAAGAGAAAGCAGTAAAGACAGCTCCTAAACAGGCATCTGCTCCAAAACAGACCGCTTCGGCTCCGTCTAAGGTTACGGTTAAACAGGAACGCGCCGAACGCCAGACACGTCCTGCAGCATCTTCCAAGATTACTCCAATGAGAAGCAGCCGCAAATCAAATCAGGGCCCAAATATGGAAGTCTGTGTGATCAAACCTTCTTCTATGGAAGATACGCGTGAGATTGCTGACACTTTAGTAGATAATTCTACTGTTATTTTGAATCTGGAGGGAATTGATGTGGAACTGGCACAGAGAATCATCGATTTCACGTCCGGTGCATGCTATTCTTTAGGCGGCAGCCTTCAGAAAGTATCCAGCTATATCTTTGTACTTGGACCGTACAATGTAGATATTACCGGTGACCTTCAGAATATTCTGGGAGGCTCTGCTCCGTCTGTAAGAGCAGGATATTGATCCAGGATGGAAAAAGACGAATTTTTTCTTAAGAGAATCCGGGAATTGGCAAATCTCTCCTGGCAGAGAGATATCGTTACATTTTCGGATTTTCTTAATTTAAATGAACAGAATATAGTCAGTAGCCTGAAACATCAGTTTCCCCAGATTGTTATGGAGACGTCCGGAGGCTATGAGAATGCGGAGCGTCAGATGGTTGCATTTCATCCTGATGCTCTTGCTTTTACATGGGAATATCCCATCGACTGTCTGAGGATTGAACCAAAGGCTCTTAAATTCTCTGAAGAGCTTTCTCATCGTGATTATCTCGGTGCACTTCTCAATCTTGGAGTAGACAGAAGTGTGATCGGTGATATTGTTGTTCAGAAAAAAGCTGCCTGGTTTTTCTGCCAGAACAAAATGACGGAATTCTTTCTTGAAAATCTGTGCCGGGTCCGTCATACCAATATTCTGATCACAAAAGTGGAGGATTCTGATGAATTTCCACGCCCTGTCCTTGAATCTGTTAGCGGTACCTGCGCTTCGGTACGTCTGGATTCATTGATCTCGCTTGCTTTTAAGACATCCAGAAGCAGTATGGTATCTTATATTGAAGGCGGGCAGGTTTTTGTCAACGGAAAACTGATCACCAGCAACGGATATGAGCCGAAAGATGGTGACATTATATCTGTACGTGGGAAAGGACGGTTCATTTTTGACGGTGTTTCTCACCAGACAAAAAAAGGACGCTGCAGTGTGCGTATTATGCGCTATGTATAAATTTTGTAATAAAAGGAGAACAGGAAAATGGCAGAACAGAAATTACTTGTAAAACGGGAAGGAGATTTCCATTATCCTATTTATTTTAAAAATGACTTTCAGGATCTTGCCGGTGCAATCAGAGAAGAAGGACTTGAAAACCGGAAAATCTGTATTGTGACAGACAGTCATGTTGCACCTCTTTATCATGAGGCAGTTAAATCAGCTCTTCAGGAAATTTCCTCTGAAATATTCTCTTTTGTATTTGAAGCTGGTGAAAAGAACAAAAACCTGAATACAGTACAGGAATTATATAAAACTTTGATTGAGAATGAAATGGACAGAAAAGGTCTGCTGGTTGCGCTGGGCGGCGGTGTTGTAGGTGATCTGACAGGTTTCGGAGCTTCCACTTACCTGAGAGGGATTGATTTTATCCAGGTTCCTACTACGCTTCTGGCACAGGTTGACAGCAGCGTAGGAGGTAAAACAGGTGTTGACTTCCTTCAGTACAAAAACATGGTAGGAGCTTTCCATCAGCCCCGCCTTGTATATATGAATATGAGTACCCTGCAGTCTCTTCCGAATCGGGAATTCACCTGTGGAATGGGTGAAATTCTTAAGACAGGACTGATCTGCGATGAAGAGTTCTTCCGTTTTGTATGTAAGAATCAGCCTGAGATCAGTAAATTGGATCTGAGTATGCTTTCCAGAATGATCCGCAGATGCTGTGAGATCAAGGCAGGTGTGGTAGAGCGTGATCCGAAGGAGCAGGGAGAACGTGCACTTTTAAATCTTGGTCACACAGTCGGACATGCAGTCGAAAAAATGAAAAACTTTCAGCTGCTTCATGGACAGTGTGTTGGAGTCGGTCTGATCGCTGCCGCTTATCTTTCCATGCAGAGAGGATTATTAACAGAAGAAGAATACGAAGAGATCAGAAAAGGGTGCCATTCTTATAATCTTCCTCTTTCTGTTGATTCACTGAATGCCGGGGATGTCCTGGCAGCAACAAAAAAAGACAAAAAAATGGAAGCCGGTCATATTAAATTTATCCTTATGGACGGGATTGGTAAAAGTTTTATAGACAAAACTGTCACAGATGAGGAACTGCTCCAGGCAATCCGGGAGATTCTGATATGACAGCTGTTTCCTCCATATCTTCATGTATGCACTGGATTAGAGGCTGTATTATTATCCTTTTGCTGACAATCCTGGATCAGGGAAGTAAATCTCTTGTTCTGGCACAACTGAAAGATCATCCTGATATCTCTCTCATTCCAGGAGTTCTTCAATTACGGTATCTCGAAAATCGTGGAATGGCCTTTGGATTGTTTGAAGGTAAAATTCCGGTGTTTGTGATTTTGTGCCTTTTGTTTTTTGGTGTATTTATCTATGTATATGCCAGAATCCCGAAAAACAGATATTATCTGCCGCTGTCAGTAACTGCACTGGTAATGGTTTCCGGTGCTCTTGGAAATTTTATTGACAGAGTATGCAGAGGCTATGTTGTGGATTTTATCTATTTTTCACTGATTGATTTTCCGGTATTTAATATAGCTGATATGTATGTGGTATGCAGTGGCATATTACTTGTTATGCTGGTGTGTTTCAGATACAAAAATGATGAAGATTATGACTTCTTAAGAATAAAAAAGGATTAGTATTATGGAAATTCTTAATTATCAGGTTTCTGACGGTCAGTCCGGTATCCGGATTGACCGCTATCTTTCTGAAATGAACGAAGAACTGTCACGTTCTTATATTCAAAAGCTGCTTAAAGAGCAGAAAATAACCGTCAATGGTTCTGCTGTAAAAGCCAACTACAAAGTTCAGGAAGGAGATGAAATCTCCGTAGCAGTTCCTGACATAAAAGAGCCGGATATACTTCCGGAAGATATCCCTCTGGATATTCTTTATGAAGATGATGATGTACTTATTGTAAATAAACCAAAGGGGATGGTGGTTCATCCCAGTGCCGGACATACTTCCGGAACATTGGTAAATGCTATTATGTTTCACTGTAAGGACAATCTGTCGGGGATCAATGGTGTTCTGCGTCCTGGTATTGTCCACAGAATCGATAAGGATACCACAGGTGCACTTCTTGTATGCAAGAATGATAATGCACACCGCAACCTGGCAGAACAGTTAAAAGAGCATTCTATCAGGCGCAGATACCGGGCAATCGTAGCAGGAGTACTGAAAGAAGACGAAGGGACGATCGAAGGTCCCATCGGGCGCCATCCGATTGACCGCAAAAAGATGGCTGTCAACTATAAAAACGGCAAGGATGCTGTCACACATTATAAAGTTCTGGAACGTTTCAAAAATGCCACTTATGTGGAATGCCGTCTGGAAACAGGCAGAACGCATCAGATTCGTGTGCATATGACAAGTATCGGTCATCCACTTCTGGGTGATGAAGTGTACGGTTCTGGTAAGAATCCTTATCATCTGCAGGGACAGACGCTTCATGCAATGATTCTTGGCTTTGTTCATCCATCAACGGGCGAATATATGGAGTTTACAGCTCCTTTACCTGAATATTTCGTTAAATTATTAGAAAAATTACGAAAGTAGTTTGCATTTTTTTGGAAATATTGTATAATATGTCTATCGAATATGTAACAGAAGGGAGTGCAGACTATGAATAGTACGAGTTCAATTATTACAATTGGTCGTGAGTACGGCAGTGGAGGAAGACAGATAGGTCAGGAAGTTGCCAAATATTTTGGTATTAAATGTTATGATAAAGAACTTCTCGAACATGCAGCAAATGAAAGCGGTATCTGCAAAGAACTTTTTGAGAATCATGATGAAAGACCAACTAACAGCTTTTTATATTCTCTGGTTATGGATACCTACTCATTTGGTTATTCTTCTTCAGGATTTACAGATATGCCTATGAACCACAAAGTATTTCTTGCACAGTTTGACGCAATCAAGAAACTGGCCTCCGAAGGTCCATGCGTTATGGTCGGAAGATGTGCAGATTATGCGTTGTCAGAGTATAAAGACTGTTTCAGTGTATTTGTACATGCAGATACAGACTGGAGGATTAACCGTCTTTCACAGAAACATAATAAAACTGCAAAAGAAGCAAAAGACATGATCAATAAGACAGACAAGAGCCGTTCCAGTTACTATAATTACTACACTAATAAGAAATGGGGTGCTGCTTCAAGCTACAATCTCTGCGTAGACAGCAGCAAACTTGGAATTGATGGTGCAGCAAAAGCAATCATTCAGGCAATTGAGATTTTTGATTCCATAAAAAATAAATAGGATTATATTTTTACAGATACTTTACCACATCCTTGGTAAAGTATCTGTTTTTTGGATGAATTTATAACAGTCTTTTCAATTCATTCCAGATTGCCTGCGGCAATGGAATTTTGGCTTGTATGCCTCGGGATAGTGGTGTATGAACAGTAACAAGACTGCTATAATTTTTTTTAATATATATTAAATTTTCATGACATTTGTCAAAATATATGCTATAATCATACCATGTTAAAAAGGAGGACATTATGAAATTTCGTTGGGACAACCGATATTTACACTGGGGTGTAACCGCTTTTCTGGTAATTGCCGCCAGTATGCTGTTTTATTATGGCATATTTCACATGAAAACCCTGATCGTGGGAATCAAAACTTTTCTGGGAATTATGGCGCCTATTATCTATGGTGTAATCCTTGCTTATATTCTCAGTCCGCTGATCAATCTCTTTGAGCAGAAGCTGATCTATCCGCAGCTGGAAAAGCATAATATTAAGTTACAGAAAAAAGGAAAACGGGCTATTCGATGGGGATGTGTCCTTTTTTCCATGTTCCTGTTCTGGATTATTATTTACGCATTACTGATGATGGTGCTTCCTCAGTTGATCCGAAGTATCATGAGTATTATTTACAGTTTTCCGTACTATATAAAAGTTATTGAAAAGTGGCTCAATTCATTTGTTGAGCATGGATGGAAACTGAATCCTGAAATGCTCGATATGATCAACCAGTACTCTGCAAAAGCACAGGAATATCTTACTACCGATATTCTTCCGCAGATGCAGGATATGCTCAAAAATGTTTCAGCAGGTATTTTTGATATCCTGATCTTTATGAAGAATTTTCTGATCGGTGCCATTGTAGCTTTGTATGTACTTGCAGACAAAGAGAAATTTGTTGCCAAAAGCAAAATGATGGTATATGCTATATTGCCTCATAAATGGGCAAATATGCTTATACGCGTTATGCGTTTTACAGACAAGACTTTTGGTGGTTTCATATACGGAAAACTTCTGGATTCTGCTATTATTGGAATTTTGTGTTATTTTGGAATGTTGCTTTTGGATTTGCCGTATCCAATTCTTATCAGTGTAATTATCGGTGTGACAAATGTCATTCCGTTTTTTGGTCCTTACATCGGAGCCATTCCATGTATTTTGCTTATTTTAGTAGTAGATCCCATAAAAGGTCTGTATTTTGCAATTTTTATCCTGCTTCTTCAGCAGTTTGATGGAAATATCCTTGGTCCGAAAATTCTCGGAGACTCTACCGGACTTTCCAGTTTTATGGTTATTGTTGCCATCATGATCGGGGGCGGTCTCTTTGGGGTTCCGGGAATGATCGCAGGAGTTCCTGTATTTGCCGTACTTTATGCTCTGATCTGGAGACTGATCAATCATTCTCTTAATGACAAAAAAATGCCGGCAGAAGAGGAGACATATATAAATATTGACTGTCTGGATGAACAGACAGGTGAAGTACTTCCTCTTTGCAAGGAAGAAAAACACAAGGTTTCACCGGAAGAACTGGAAGCGAGAAAAAATAATTTCTTTATGAAAATATGGAATCCGCTTTCCGGACTGGTCATAACCATATGGAAATATCTCCTGCGGATTTTAAACATAATATGGGGATATATCAAAAAAGCAGGGATTTTCCTGAAGAACAGATATGTTGAATTAAAGAATAAACGAGAGAAAAATAAGTAAACCTTCACAGTTACAAAAAACACACACACAGGAGTTACTATGAAGAAAAAAAAATTATATTTGACAGCTTTTCTTTTGGTTCTGGCACTGGCTCTGCAGGGTGGAATCTTTTCAGATTTCTCTGTACCGGTTCAGGCTGCAGCAACTTCCAAAAAGCAGACAGGATTTGTGAAAAAAAACGGAAGTTGGTACTATTACGATAAAAATGGAAAAAAAGCTACCGGATGGTACAAAAGTGCTGCAGGAAATCAGTACTATTTCGGAAAGACCGGTGCAGCTAAAGCCGGAATTCTGACCATCAGTGGAAAAAAGTACTGTTTTAATGAAAAAGGTAAAATGCTTACTACCTGGCAGACAGTAAATGGAAAAACGTATTTCTTTGATGAAAAAAAAGGGTATATGCATACCGGATGGGTAACTACAGCTGCAGGGAATAAATACTATTTCTGGAATGACGGGGTGATACGATCCGGTTTCCATCAAGTAAATAATGTATATTACTGCTTTAATGAAAAAGGAAAAATGTATAAAAACTGTTTTCGCAAAAGCGGGAATTCCACCTATTATCTTCAGGCCAATGGCACTATGGCAAAAGGGCGTCTGAAAGTAAAGGGAAGCTGGTATTCCTTTAACAGAAATACCGGTCAGCTGGTCAGAAGCGGATGGTATAAAGAAACAGACGGTTCTTATTATTATGCAGCTTCAAATGGTAAACTTGTCAAAGGCTTCTATAAACCGGATTCCTATTATCGGTATTTCAGGAAATCAGATTGTAAACTGGTTACGGGATGGCAGACGATCAACGGACACAAGTATTATTTTAAGAAAACGAATGGAATCCGTTACGATGATATTATCCTGAAATCGTCATCTGGGAAAAGATATTATTTTGAGTCTGACGGAAAACTTGCCAGCAGTAAGTGGATCACGAAAAAAAGTGCTCATTATTATGCGAAATCAGATGGGGTGCTGGCCTCTGGATGGCTGACAGTAGACGGAAAGAAATATTATATGAATCCTTCTACATGTGAACGTGAAAGTGGGTGGATTACTGTAGATGGAGAGAAGTATTACCTGAGTTCCTCCACAGGTGCTCTGGTTACAAATCAGTGGATTGATGATAATCATTATGTTGGAGAAGATGGTTCTCTTATTCCTGACTATCAGAACGGAGTTTCTTTTCGGTGGCCTTTAAGCTCCGGTTATTCCTATATCAGCAGTTATTTTGGAAACAGGGAATCTCCGGGAGGAATCGGTTCTACCAATCATAAAGGAATTGACATTCCTGCTCCTACAGGAACACCGATTTATGCGGCAGCATCAGGAACCATTGTTGCCATGCTTTCACCGGCAGCGTCAGGCGGTGCCGGATATTATACCAAGATCAATCATGATGGAAAGGGACTTATCACAGAATATATGCACCAGTCTAAATTTAACCCAAATCTGAGTGTAGGAGATAAGGTCAAAAAAGGTGATATCATCGGATATGTAGGAAGCACCGGGAACAGCACCGGTCCTCATCTTCATTTTGGGGTTATGGTTAATGGGGTAAATCAGAATCCTCTGAATTATGTGAAGAGACCGTCATAATCAACCGGTTTCAGACACGCTATAGTACATCGTTTCGCAGACAAGCGAGTGGTATAGTTATTTTCATTTTATAAATATATAAAAAAGGATATATGGTATATGAAGGAAGACTCAGAAAAAACATACACTTATTACAGAAAAGCGCAATATCATGAAACAGACCAGATGGGCATTATCCATCACTCTAATTATGTAAAATGGATGGAAGAGGCCAGGATTGGATATATGAGCCGGATGGGTTTCAGCTATAAGAAAGTAGAAGAGTTGGGAGTGATCTCCCCTGTTGTGGAAATTTCAGTTGCATATAGAAAGCAGGTTTTCTTCGATGATGAAATCCGGATTCGCGTTGGCATTAAGCAGTATACTGGAATTTCTCTGGAATTTAATTATGAATTTTTTAATGCGAGCAGAAATGAAATCTGCACAACCGCTTATTCCAGACATTGTTTTCTAAAAGATGGGAAACTGATCGCTCTCAAAAAAGAGCTTCCGGAATTGAATCGCATTATTACAGATTGTCTGTAAAACTATAGTTTTCCGGGAAAAATAAATCCGGAAACAATAAATGGATGTACTGGTTGGCAACAATAAGATAACATAAAAACATACGAAAGTAGTATGTTTTTATGTTATCTACATCTATACGACAAACGCGAGTTTTTCATATAGATGTAGGCTGCAGCTGTCTTTGCGCTGTAATCGTTTATTGACAAAGGCATTTTCTCTGCAATTATTAATCATTATCAACTTTGATGATTTATATGTCTTAAATATTCTCAACAATATTCTTAACATTAAGAAGTTATAAAATAATTTTTTTAAGGAGATTTTTTATGGATAAATATATTGATTATTATAATGATAGCAAGAAAGTCACTTACCACGAACAGACCGATATTTCAAATATTTTGAAGCTTCGAGCTGTTTTGAAAACACTGCCTGATTTCTGCAAGGATTATTTTCGTGCTATGGATCCGCTTACTACTACCAAAACACGAATTTCCTATGCGTATGATATCCGAATCTTTTTTCAGTTTCTCCTGGATGAAAATCCTGCCTTTAAGGACTATTCCATGAAAGACTTTACCGTTGATGTTCTGGATCAGCTTAAAGCTATAGATATCGAGGAATATCAGGAATACCTTAAAGTATATAAAAATGGTGATAAAACAGAAACCAATGGTGAACGTGGCCTGAAAAGAAAAATTTCTGCATTGAGAAGTTTTTATGCATATTATTATAAACATGAATTTATCCAGACGAACCCAACTGTTCTTGTAGATGTTCCGAAAACTCATGAAAAAAATATTATACGTCTTGATGCTGATGAAGTTGCCATGTTATTGGATCATATAGAGCACTGCGGCGATGAGCTTACCGGACAGAAACGTGTTTATTATGAAAAAACCAAGGAGCGTGATCTTGCCATCGTTACTCTCCTGCTTGGTACCGGGATTCGTGTATCTGAATGTGTAGGACTTGATGTTGAAGATGTTGATTTTAAAAATAATGGGATTAAAGTCACCCGAAAAGGTGGAAATGAAATGGTTGTATATTTTGGACATGAGGTAGAAAAAGCTTTGAAAAAGTACTTGGAAGTTCGTAAGAATATCGTTCCTGTAGCAGGGCATGAACACGCTCTCTTCTACTCTACCCAGCGAAAAAGGATTGGCATCCAGGCTGTTGAAAATCTGGTAAAAAAATACGCAGGTGCCATTACGACCACAAAAAAAATCACACCACACAAGCTTCGCAGTACTTACGGTACTACTTTGTATCAGGAAACAGGCGATATTTACCTTGTAGCTGATGTATTAGGTCACAGAGATGTAAACACCACAAAGAAACATTATGCAGCTATGGATGATGCAAGACGTCGTAAGGCGGCCACAGCGGTGCATTTACGCGAAGATTAAAAACATAAAAAGATAAAGTATGAAAAATGACAGATATGTCTTATGTCTGGAGTTTTGTATAGACTTTAAATAACAGACATAAGACATATCTGTCACATACTTGATTCTGTTTGGGTTATGATATGTTTTTCAGAATTCTATTTACTAACTGTTAAAGCTATTTTTATTTATCAAAATCAGTTTCAAATACGCCTTCCGGAGTACGTATTGTCAGTAACCCAAGATTGAATTCATCATCCATTACAGTAATATGATATTCAAAAATAACATCATCTTCAACCTTGGAAAGTAAAACGTAAGAGCCATTTTCTTTTCCTTCAATTTGGTCGCAGATATCTCCGTAAACCATTTCACCGGAAATTGCTCTTGGATATCCTGCATCTTTAATTTTTTGCTCAATTATTCTGTATAATTCTTCCATATATCTCTCATCTCCTAATATTTATTGTTTTTCCATGATAACAGGTATGCTTACAAAATGCAATAAAAAGGATATCTGCTGAAAATATCTTAACAGGTATCCTTTTTATTTATGTTATGTAGTTTTTAGTATTAATAATAAAAGATGGTTATAAAGCTACACTGATCTTACCATGGAGCGCTTCAGGAATCTCTTCTTTGTCTAAAGATACGCTAATTACAAAAGTAACATTAAATTGTTTACCAATCTCATCTAACTGTCCCAGAGTACCTGTAATGTCTTTATCTTCCAATTTTGCTACCTTAAGGAAACTGTCAAGATAAATCTGCTCAAGATCGTGATCCTGAGAAAGGATACCACAGATAAATCCTACAAATTCATCTGCATTCTTAATAGGGAATCCGGATACATCAATAAGACGTACTTTATTGTTGAGTTCATACATATGTTTTGTGCTCTTGTCTAAGTAGACAATACTTCCATTTGCCTCTTTTACCGCACCATTTACCTTATCTAACAGTACTTTTGTTTTGCCCTTGCCTTTCTTTCCTACAATCAGTTCAACCATGCTGTTTTCCTCCTTAGACACATATAATATTAATTTAGACTAAAAACTTTAATTAATATGTTTTATATTATAGTGCATATTATTCAAAAACACAAGTGGTATTTATATTTTTTTGTGAAATTTTGTTG